>PFFZ01000086.1 GCA_002781805.1 Nitrosopumilales archaeon CG15_BIG_FIL_POST_REV_8_21_14_020_37_12 | reverse complement strand
TCTGCTAGTAGGTGCTGCAAATCATATATGAGTAGTTCTTGATGTTGGCACTCGTGATGAAGCCCCATTACAATCAATTTCCTATTTTCATCACTCAGTGTATGTGACTCGAGAAATTTTTCAACTCTCTGGTTGATGGTATTAAAATATTGGAAAATCTGATCAACTGTTGGTCTTGAGACAACTCCTCTCAAACCCTTGTCATGAGGAACTCCAAATTGCTGATAGTATGAATTAAGATATTCTGAAAATTCCTTTGAATAGAACTCATAGTTTTTGTCAATCTTGTTCATGATTGCCTCATAAATCCAGCTCACATGTCCTATGTGCCATTTTGGAGGGCTCATAAAGAATGCGGTTTGAACTACAAAATCATCCTTTTCCAGCGTCTTGACCAACTCTAAAGTTCTTTTTCGTACTTGCTGAAATCGTTCTACAAGCAAATCTAATTCCTGATTGACTGTCATTATGCCAAATTGTTTTCATTCACTATTATATTTGACCCTGAATAATTTCAAAACAATTTCCCATACCTTATTTACCGCATGATTCTTAATTTCATCGTGAATGAGAATAACAAATATGCTCAAAAATGTGAATTGTTGATAAAAGACCCAGAGATTAGATTTGCAGGGTTTTTGGATATGATGGGCAATCTTGTCGTGGGTCGATTCAAAGAGAGTATCATCCCCTTAAAGGATGACAGTGACAGAAAGAGAATGTTTATGGAGGCAGTATTGCGTGTTCGCACAAGACAAGAATTTGATGAAAACCTTGGCCCTGTTACTTATGCTGCAGCTAGACGAAAAAACGTGGTGCTGATGACTTTTCTTGTTGATGACAAGGTGCTTTTCATTTCTGCAGATCCTGATGTTAATATCGATGATACTGCTAAAAAAATACTGGACCTTGTCTAATTTTTAATATCCACGAGCAAAAACTGGTTTACACATGCTCTGTTTTTGACAATACATGCATTTTCCTGATGTATCTTCTGAATCAAATGGGATGACTCTGATGTCTGCACTGGTTTCCTCTTTGATCTTTTCTTCACACTCTTGATTTCCGCACCAGTATGCATTGAAAAATCCGCCCTCTGAAATTTTTGATTTGAATTCTGCATAACTGTCTACTTTTTTGGTGTTTTTCCCACTCTGAATCTTTGCTGATTCTAACATCTGCTTTTGGATCTCATCTAAAATTGATACGATGTTTTTAATTTTGTCAAACTGGATTGATGTCTTTTCCTTATTGTATCTTTTTGCAATCAATGCACTTTGTTTTTCAATGTCTTTGGGTCCTATCTCGATTCTGATTGGAACTCCTTTTAATTCCCAGTCGTTGAATTTGTATCCTGGCGTCAGTTCGTCTCTATCATCAAAATGAACCCTGATATTTTCTGATGCTAATTCCTCTTGAATTTCTATGGCTTTGGGGATTACCTTTTTCTTGGTTTCTTCAGAATTGTATATTGGTACTATTACTACTTGAATTGGTGCCACTTTGGGTGGCAACACAAGTCCCTTGTTGTCTCCGTGTATCATTATCATTGCACCGATCAGTCTCCACGACACTCCCCACGATGTTTGCCAAGCAAAATGCTCTACATTGTCCTTGTCTGCAAATTTTACCTCAAACGGGATTGAGAAATTTTGTCCTAGAAAATGTGATGTTCCCATCTGTAACGCTTTTCCATCTGGCATGATTGATTCCATCGTAGTGGTATATACTGCTCCGACAAATTTCTCCTTCTCGCTCTTTTTGCCTATTACCACAGGAATTGCTAGTTCGTCTTCAACGGTATTTTTGTAAATTTCTAAAATTTTCATCACTTCTTCTTCTGCTTCTTCTTTTGTAGCGTGAACAGTGTGTCCTTCTTGCCACAAAAATTCAGATGTCCTCAGAAATGGCTTTGTTGCTTTGATCTCTGCTCTGAGAGCAGTATTCCAAAAATTTATTTTCAGTGGAAGATCCCTCCAACTTTGAATCCATTTTGAATACAGTGTATATGCCAAAGTCTCAGATGTTGGTCTGAGAGCTAGTCTGTCTCCTATCTCGTTTTCTCCTGAATGTGTTACCCAAAATACTTCGGGATTGAATCCTGCAAAATGCTTCTTTTCTTTTCCAAGCAGTGACTCTGGAATTAATACTGGAAGAAATCCGTTCCTTATGCCGTTTTTGAAAAATTTCTGATCAAATGTGTTTCGAAGCGACTCCCATACTGAATATCCGTCTGGTCTTAACACAATCAATCCCTTGACTGGTGCATAATCTGCAAGCTTTGCTTTTAACACAACTTGCGTATACCATTCACTAAAATCGTCTTCTTTGGAGACTGTAATGCCTATGTCTTCTTTACTCAAACTAGAATTCCAAGAAATGGTTTACTAATGAGCCTTTCGTGCTAAATCTTTTGCAATTGTTTTATTTTAGCGAGTCGCCTTTACAGAGGACTTTGCCTGTAACCCTGCTCTGGAAATTAGGACATACAAAACACTGTATGAATTGAATTTCTTCCTTTAAAACTGGACAATTTACGAATTCTTGCTTCATTCTTTTTAGCATTTTAGGGCTTACTCCCTTTAGTTTGAGTTTTCCCTTGTCATCCATCATGCCTGATTCTTTTAATTCTGCCTTTATCGGATCTGGTAGTTTTTGTTTTTTCTCAGTAACTTCAATTTCTACTTCGTATTTGTGTTCTAATTCGTCCATAGGGAGTATGGTTTGCTTCTTTGATTTATTACTAACGTTTTTTTGATCTCAAAAAAAGTTTAAACTTTAATATAATTAGCAATTTTTTTGCAAATCAGAAAACACTTGTTAGTAATTTTTGATGTCGAAGGGGTTCTTTATGATGCTGAATACCTTCCCATACTTGCAGAAAAACTGGACAAAGAAGCTGAAATTTGGGAAATCACAAAAAAAGGAATCCAGGGGGTAATAAACTGGGAAGAAGGGCTCAAAACTAGAGTTGATGCTCTAAAAGGATTGGATTTTGAAACCTGCAAAGCGGTAGCTGACTCTTTACCTATAATGACTGGTGCAAAAGAAGCTTGTAGAGTTTTAAAAGCTGCAGGATGGAAGTTGATGGCAGTTTCTGGTGGTTTTACAATTATGACTGATAGATTGAAAAAAGAGCTTGATTTGGATTATGTGTATTCCAATGAACTAGTTTTCAAAGATGGTAAGCTTGACGGTGTGAACATCTCTGTTGATTCTGACAAGGCAAAATCTGCAAAAATCAAAATATCTGAATGGGGTGAAAAGAAAGAAAACATTGCATGCGTAGTTGATGGTGCAAATGATGTTAAATTGTTTGATATTTGTGGGCTGAGTATTGCATATAGGGCTCAAGATGTGGTTAAAGACATGGCAACAACAACTCTTGAGGAAAAAGATCTCTCCAAAATCCTTGATATAATCAACAAGCACTTTAAATTAGAACTTCAAACCACAACTACTGCATAAACAATATCTTATGGATATTTCAATTGATAAACAGTTGAACATTCTACCTGTACACATAGGCAAGGAAATAGACTCTACTGATAATATTGCAAAATTGATTTTAGAGTCTGAATCTGTTTGCGACGGAGATATTCTGGTAATTGCCCAGAAAATAATCTCAAAGCAAGAAGGACGAATTGTAAATCTAGAATCCGTTACACCTTCATTGCTGGCAGAAGGAATTAGCTCTCAGTATCAAAAGGATCCTAGAATTGTTGAATTAATCCTTAGAGAATCAAAGAGGATTGTCAGGATGGCCAGAGGAGTCATGATTGTTGAAACAAACCACGGCTTTGTTTGTGCAAACGCTGGCGTTGATGAAAGTAATGCTCCACCTGGACATGCTACACTCTTACCTGCTGATTCTAATCGTTCTGCTGAATTGATAAGGAAAGAAATTTTACAAATGACAAAGAAGAATGTCGCTGTAATCATATCTGACACTTTTGGACGACCTTTTAGACTGGGCCAAACCAATGTTGCTATAGGAGTATCTGGAATGAATTCGATTCTTGATTATGCTGGAACTTTGGATTCTTTTGATAAGACTCTGCGAGTTACTGCGATAGCTGTTGCAGATGAGTTAAGTGGTGCCGCTGAATTAGTAATGCAAAAAAATACTCGATGTCCTGTTGCAATTATTCGAAATTACGGTTTTTCAAGCGATAATTTCTCAAACAATCTGATACGACCTGAAAACGAAGATCTCTTCCGATGAATTATGGCAATGCAATAGGATTATAATTCCAAGATGAAAATTTTACTTGAAATTGCCTGTAAAAACTGAATTACACTGTCATAATTCTTTTTCAAATTTTCACGTTGGGACTGAAGAGCCTCCTTATGACTGCAATGTGTCCATCCGAGATCAACTTGATAGGTCGCATAGTTTGGGGTTGGATGCTATTTTTGTCACTAATCACAATACTCTTGACGGATATCGACAACTTTTACAATACAAAAAGGATCACTCCAAATTCAAAAATATTGCTGTTTTTCCCGCAGAGGAAATTACTATTGATACGGGCGCACATGTTTTGGCGTATGGCATACACAATGAAATCAAGTCTGGTTTGACTCTTGATGAGCTAATCGATGAAGTAAGAAAACAGGATGGCATCTCGTCTGCACCCCATCCGTTTAGTTTGCTTGACGCACTTCGGGATGATGCCAAAAAATGTGACATGGTTGAAGTTTTCAATAGCAACAATGTAGATATTTTATCAAATGCAAAGGCAACTCAGTTTGCTTTGGAACATAACATGATTCAAGTTTCTG
>PFFZ01000099.1:4431-4766 GCA_002781805.1 Nitrosopumilales archaeon CG15_BIG_FIL_POST_REV_8_21_14_020_37_12 | reverse complement strand
AATGGCGCTTGATTCATTCCACTGTGTTAGGTAAATGTCTGCCTCTGCTCCTTTCTTTAAGAGTTTCAACAGAGTCATTGAATTACATCATAATTTAGAAGTTGTTGAGTATGCCATTCAATTCAGTAAAATTATAACCTGAAGGGCCGAAATAAAATCATGGAAGAGGGGGAAAAGCGACTAAAGCAGGAGGACTGTCACGAGGACAGCCTTGGTGCAGGAATACTGACCCTTACCAACAAGAGACTGGCGTTTGACAAAACTCAGGCAAGGATGATGGATTTTTCAAAACACTTTGGAGATACTGTGGTAGATGTGAAATTAAACAATGTAAT
>PFFZ01000099.1:4084-4363 GCA_002781805.1 Nitrosopumilales archaeon CG15_BIG_FIL_POST_REV_8_21_14_020_37_12 | reverse complement strand
AGACATACAAGTTTGGCGTCTTTAATACAAAGGACTGGTTGCAAAGCATAGAGAAGGCAATAAAAATCTACAATCAGTAATCAACCTTTACGGTATCCAATCTCCAAGACTGGGTGACAAAAGTATTTTCAAGTGATGCGCCCTTTTTTACCTGGGATTCCAATAGTCCTGTCCAGCATATCTGACTGCCGCAGTCTCCTGCAAACTTTAGCGGGACGACAAAAAATTTTGCGCGGTGTCGTTTGCATACATCTTGCAGCATTTCAGAAAGTCTTTTGT
>PFFZ01000099.1:2465-4058 GCA_002781805.1 Nitrosopumilales archaeon CG15_BIG_FIL_POST_REV_8_21_14_020_37_12 | reverse complement strand
AGTTCTTTTTTTCTTGTAAATGATAATGCACGCTCTACTGCCTCGCTGATCATTGCAAATGCGGTCTCTTGCAGCGAGAAACAGGCATCGGGTTTGCTCTTCGGTGAGATGGACTTTGTTGCAGATAACAGACCCGAAAAGGATACGTCGTTTCCCTTGACAGAGTATGGCAGGGTCACATAGTTGGTGCTAGCTGCTGCCAACTCCTCGATGTTTTTTCCGCACGGAGATGCAAATCCAATCGATCTTCCAAACTGGTCTAAGAGTTGGCCAAGTGTAATATCCAGAGTCTCGCCAAACACCCTCCACTGCTTGTTTAGAAACGCCAAGAGCATTGTGTGACCGCCAGACACCAAGAGCACCAACGGGTTTTGGGCGCCGGTAAGCAGTTTTCCTAACTCAATATGTCCTATTGCGTGATTCACTGGATATATTGGGATTTTATAATAAGAGGCAAGAGAGCGGGCAACAACTGCGCCAACTCGAAGACAGGGTCCAAGTCCCGGCCCCGCTGCATAAGATACAATGTCCAAGTCCTGAATTTTGATTCCTGCTTCATTTAGACAATCAGAAAGAACTGTTGCGCTGTTCTCGATGTGATGCCTCGATGCTTCCCTTGGATGAATCCCCTCGCCGTCTGGCGGACGATATATTTTTCTTACATCAGATAGGATTTTGCCTTTCTTGCCGTTTTTCTCCAAAACGGCACAGGAAAATGTGTGAGCTGTGCTTTCAATACCCAGGCCTAGCATTCTAACCCCTACTTAGTGTCGAGACTATCTTTATCACATCGCCATTTTTTAGTTTGTGGTCACCACCAATTCTCTGTTTTGTCTTGCAGTCAATTGCATGCAAAAACCCCTTTGCAATATCGGCATGTATCAATCCGGCAAGATCTTTTGCAGTAGAATCTGCAGGTAGTAATTTTACATCAGGCAGAACATCTCCATCCTTGTTTGTGAGTTTGGATTCGTCCTCAACTGGGT
The DNA here is from genome assembly GCA_002781805.1 of Nitrosopumilales archaeon CG15_BIG_FIL_POST_REV_8_21_14_020_37_12. Taxonomy (GTDB): domain Archaea; phylum Thermoproteota; class Nitrososphaeria; order Nitrososphaerales; family Nitrosopumilaceae; genus HKST03. The sequence goes on along the minus strand of PFFZ01000099.1, from coordinate 3,072 downwards.
AAACAACAATGAATTTCAGCGAGTCAAACACTGCCATGTTTAGAATTTTTTGAATTCCTGTGGAGTGTATTTTTGAGAATACGGTACTTACAACATCTAGTGCCTTTTTTTGCGGCGGGAGTATCTCTTTGCCTTCCACAAGTGAAAAGGATTCGTCGCCTGGGTTATATCTGACGATTCCTGCCTTTGATGCTTTGCGCAACAACAATTCAGTTTCTGCGCTACACAGAACTACTGGTTCGTTTATTTTTTTTACAATGTCAAGATCCTTGCAGAGATCTGCCTTGTTTGCAGCAATGATGATTGGCTTTGTGTTCTTTCGCAGCTCCTTGACAAAGGTAAGAAGATCAGAGTCGTTCCAGTCTTTGGGATTTTTTGATATCAATCCTAGTTTTTGAAGTACATCCTGGACATGATAGTCTTTGATTCCCAAGCCGGTGAATCTTTTTGCGATTCCGTCAGTAAGCTTTGCCCGTTTTTGATCAATTTCTCTTGTCAGTTTGTCCCACTCTCTTTTCAGAATGTCTAAAAACCACTGATCAAACTCTTCGTTGACAAACTCAACATCCTTTAGTGGATCATGGGAGCCAATAGGGACGGGCTGTCC
>PFFZ01000099.1:1794-2424 GCA_002781805.1 Nitrosopumilales archaeon CG15_BIG_FIL_POST_REV_8_21_14_020_37_12 | reverse complement strand
GGACTTCGGCCTGTCGTGCATCATCAAGAAATTGGTTTCCCAATCCCTTGCCTTCATGAGCGCCTGGAACTAGACCTGCCACATCAATTAGTTTTACTGGGACGAATCGTGTTCCATTTGCACACAGGTCGTTTTTGTGGGCAATTCCAAAATGCTTGCACGCGCATTGTGACTTTACATATGCCACACCAACATTAGGAGATATTGTGGTGAAGGGAAAGTTGCCTATGGCAACTGGAGTCTCAGTTGCAGCAGAAAAGAAAGTTGACTTTCCTACGTTTGCCTTTCCAAGTAAGCCAATTTGCAATATTGACAAAAATCCTACTGCACTTATTAGTATTGAGAAATTGTTTAATCCAGTTTGTGTCATGTCAAATCATGTCAATAATAATTACTGGAAATCCCGGCGTAGGAAAACATACAGTATGCAAGGAGATCTTAAAACATCTGAGATATTCAGTGTTGGACATTAACAGTGTGGCAAAAGAGTCAGGGTTGCTTGAAGCAAACGGAGATACAAACGACGTGGATGTTGAAAAATTGGCAGACATAATTGGGCAAAAGATTTCAGATTCGAGCTTGGTTGTGGGGCATTTGGCTCCCTATGTTGTTTGTCCTGAAAAGGCAGAC
>PFFZ01000099.1:1411-1654 GCA_002781805.1 Nitrosopumilales archaeon CG15_BIG_FIL_POST_REV_8_21_14_020_37_12 | reverse complement strand
CAACAAGGTCTTTGAGGTAAACGTCACAGGAAAGAATATTGTAGAAGTGTCGGATGTTGTAACAGATATCATAAAAGGTGATGGACATTCGGAGCAGGTGGACTGGCTGGATATGGTTGCAAGAAAGAATGATTTGAAAAAATTTTTTGCTGATTGATTAAATAACGCTCTGGTTTTGGGAAGGTAACTTGTTTGAAATTTTGAAAAATGATTTGGCAGGAAGAATAGGAATTCTTTACACAA
>PFFZ01000099.1:544-1398 GCA_002781805.1 Nitrosopumilales archaeon CG15_BIG_FIL_POST_REV_8_21_14_020_37_12 | reverse complement strand
AGAGACTCCTGCATATGTTCCAGTTATTCATCCAGTAAAGCAGACAGTGCCATCAAAGAAGATAAGAGAGATTGGATTTGACTTGGTGATCACAAATGCATACATTACAAAAAACAATTACGGCAATGAAGCAATAGAAAAGGGGATTCACAAAATTATTGATTTTGATGGCGCAATAATGACAGACTCTGGTGGATACCAAGTACTAGAGTATGGCGATGTCCAAGTGCTGCCGCCTGAGATGGCAAACTTTGAGAAAGGGATAATGACAGACTTTGCAATTCCGCTTGACAAGCCAACTGGATATGGACTGCCGTGGAAGAAAGCAGAGTCTTATGTTAATCATACACTTCAGGTATCAAAAGAAACTTTGGATGGAAGAGACGACAATGGGCAGATTTGGATAGGCCCAATTCAGGGCGGCGAGCACTTTGATTTGGTTGCAAAATCCACAAAGAGTTTGGTGGAAATGGGCTTTCAGATGCTTGCGCTGGGAAGCCCAGTTGAATTCATGGAGTCATACGAGTACAGGCTGCTGGCTTTGATGATAGTGGCTGCAAAAAAGAGCATGCCACACTCTATTCCGCTGCATCTGTTTGGAGCTGGCCACCCGTTAACAATTCCCTTTGCAGTTGCACTTGGATGCGACACGTTTGACTCTGCATCATACATGCTATACGCAAAGCAAGAGAGATACATCACGGAGGACGGGACCAGATACCTAAAAGACATTGCAGTGTTTCCATGTAATTGCGAGGTTTGTGCAAGGTATACTCCTGATGAACTAAAACAGCTAGAGCAGAGAGAAAAGGTAAACGAGATTGCGCTTCACAACTTGCATGCAATCAAGATAG
>PFFZ01000099.1:0-492 GCA_002781805.1 Nitrosopumilales archaeon CG15_BIG_FIL_POST_REV_8_21_14_020_37_12 | reverse complement strand
CATGAAAAAGGCAAGGGCACACCCAAAACTCTTTGAGATGATAGATGTGCTTACGACCAACTCGGATTTTCTTGCAGTATCTACGCCGAAATTCAAGGAAAAGGCGATATTTCTTTTTGGAAAAGAGGATCAGTTCCGCCCAGAGGTCCAGTCGTTTCACAGCATGGTAAGAAATTTCAAGTCAAAGAAAAAATCTCTGGTCATAACAAAAGAGTCAAGCACAAAGCCTGCCTATCTATCACAGCAATATACATCACTAAAGAAGAAACTCAAAGATTCAGAGTCGGTCCAGATATGCCAGTACAATCCCCATCTTGGCTTGATACCATTGGAGATTTCAGACATATTTCCGGCGGCCCATCATGAGACTGCAAGAATAGAATTTGATCCCAAGGAATATTCAGAGTTTGACATCACATGGAAAAAGTTTTTTGCAAACAACAAGTTTTCAGAGATTTATTTTGACAAGAATGACAGATTTCTAAGTCATTT
>PFFZ01000031.1 GCA_002781805.1 Nitrosopumilales archaeon CG15_BIG_FIL_POST_REV_8_21_14_020_37_12 | reverse complement strand
GACCTGACTTTGTTGTAGAGGATGCAATAAAGTCAAAGGAGATCTCGCTGTCTGATGGTGCAAAGACAATTGTAATCTCTGATTCTGCAGGGGCAATCGACGTGGAGGCCAAAGTCCCTCAGGTGTATGTAGCAAGAACACATCCACTCAAGGATACGATAGACGAGATACGCGAGATATTTGTCACTTTGGGATTTTCAGAAATAATCGGCAGCATGACGCAGCCAAGCTTTTGGAACTTTGATGCGCTGTTTACTCCGCAGGACCATCCTGCCAGGGAACTGCAGGACACTTTCTACCTTGATGGAATTTCTGCAAAAAAGATTGGGACGCCAGAGCAGATCAAAAAAGTATCTGCCTCGCACAAGCAGGGATGGCGATACCTCTGGGATATCAACGAGGCAAGAAAGATGGTACTGCGAACCCACACCACATGCGTTACAATAAAACACCTTGCAGAGGCCAAGCCCGATGAGGCCAGGGTATTTTCTGTAGGCCGCGTGTTTAGAAATGAAAAGGTAAGCTACAAGCATCTGGTGGAGTTCAACCAGATAGAGGGAGTGGTGGTTGGAAAAAACGCGACGCTACGGGACCTGATGGGAATACAAAAGGAGTTTTACAAGAGGATAGGAATTACCAAGATAAAGTTCTGGCCGACATTTTTCCCATATACAGAGCCGTCACTGCAGACAATGGTATACAATGACAGACTTGGAAAGTGGGTGGAGCTGTTTGGAATGGGAATATTCAGACCCGAAGTAACAAGGCCGCTTGGAATCAGCAAGCCTGTCTTGGCATGGGGTGGAGGAATTGAGCGAATTGCAATGCTAAAGTATGGCCTGGATGACGTACGTGAATTTTACAAAAATGATCTTAACTGGCTGAGGAGTGCGACAAAATGCCAGTAGTGGAGGTGTCGTATTCCCGTCTGCAAAAGCTGATTGGAAAGGTCTCAAAAAAGCAAATCTCTGAATCTCTTCCGTTTCTTGGGTTGGATATAGAATCTGAAGAAGGTGATCTGGTCAGGGTAGAGTATAGCCCAAACAGGCCCGACTATTCCACTGACTTTGGAATTGCACTTGGTATGCAGGGGATGCTTGGAGTCAAGACAGGTGCCGTAAAGCTAAACATCAAAAAATCAAACTATTCAATCAAGGTAAATCCTGCAGTCTCAAAGATAAGGCCCTTTGTCACAGGAATTGTTGCCAAACACGGCCGAATTGACGAGAGGATGATAAAACAGCTGATGGCAATGCAGGAGGATCTCCACTTTGGGATAGGAAGAAGAAGGAAAAAATCCTCAATTGGCATACATGATTTAGACAAGATCTCATTTCCGTTAACCTATACAGTTGCAAACCGCAGTCACTCTTTTGTTCCGCTTGCATCTGAGAGTGTGATGAGCATATCTGAAATCATGCAAAACACTGATGTCGGAAAAGAGTATGGCAGATTGCTTGGAAGTTCACCATCTGTTCCGATAATTTTAGACTCTGAGCAAAACACGGTATCATTTCCGCCAATTATCAATGCTGCAGTTACCACTGTCACGCCCAAGACAAAAAATTTGTTTGTCGAGGTAACTGGAATGAACAAGCAGGACGCAGAAGACATGCTGGCAATTGTTGCGACAATTCTTCAATCTGCGGGATTTGCATTGTATAGTGTAAGGATTTCAGGCTCTGGCAACTCGTCGCCAAAGCTAGTGCCAAGAAAGATTACTGTCTCATCTAACTTGATAAACGAGTCTCTGGGTCTGGAGTTGAGCATTCCAAAGATCATATCCTCTTTGAAAAAATCCCGGCTGGATGCAACAGCAAGGGGAAAGAACATTACATGTACCATCCCTGCATACAGGTTTGACATCTTTGGTCCGATGGACCTGGTTGAGGAAGCTGCATTGGGGTATGGGATACAGAATCTAGAACCTGTGATTTCGCCGTCCCAGACAATAGGGCAGACAAGTCCGGTATCTGTAAAACTAAAGTCACTCTCACTTGTCATGGTTGGTCTTGGATATTTGGAGGGGCTAAACTCTAGTCTTACAAGCAAGAGAATCTTATATGACATGACAAACAGGGAACCTGCAAAAACACTCTCTGTGCTTGACTCTAAAAGCCAGGAGCATACGATGCTGCGCGATTCTATCTTGCCAGGGCTGGTAGAGAACATGTCGCGAAACATACATGCGCAATACCCTCAGAAATTATTTGAAACCGGAACCGTATTTTTGCAAGGCAATCCAATTGATGAAAAAGTTTCATTTGCAGCAATCAGCGCACACCAGGATGCAAACTTTACAGAGATAAAATCAATACTACAGTCTGCGCTAAAATCCGCATTCAATCTGGAAGTGGAGACTAAAACAATGGAAAATCCACTCTTTGAGGGAGGCCGTTCTGCATCCGTAGTCATTAATGGCAGGACTGTCGGGATGATTGGCGAGATAAATTCAAAGACCATTGAAAACTATAAGATCCGTGTACCTGCGGCAGGCTTTGAGGTGTTCTTGTCCGGCCTGGTCTTTGAGTGATACTGCATGCATTGACCTCTATGGTTTTTAGCAGAGTTTGTCTATAGTCTAGTGCCCAAGAGCAGGCATGCAGACGGATTGGGATGAGATGATCGTATTGATACCAGTGATTTCTAATTCACCCAGGTATGCTACATTATGGGCAAACCCCGGTTAGAAAACCCAAGGAGGTTTAGGCTAAAAATACCAATGATCTTGCGCGAGTCAGAACCGGGGAACATTTTTGATAATATGTCATTTTACAATAACCTGCTCTTTTAGCATACGTTGTCCCAATTGCTTTTCTTGAGAAGAATCAACATTGACATTAATGATCGAGACTATCTGGACTTTCTGTCAGTATGCATTGAAGACGACCTGTCAGTTGAGGAAAAACTCAAAAACATTATTCGATACCATGTAATTATTCATAGAAACAAAAACAAGTTTAGAAATCACAAATTGTTTTGAATCTTGCACAAGATCAATCTTGGTTGTGTATTCACAAACAACATTTTAAGTCAATGTTGTTTGCAGATCCGACATGAGACTCTTGGTCATTAGCGCACTGGTTGGAATAGGAGTGATTGCAATATCTGCAATATTTGCATCAATGCCGCCTGATACTTGGAAGGATTACAGAACAGGATTTACAGGAGTTGCACCGCCTGATGAGATTGATGAGAAAATAGACTGTCTGTCAAGAGGTGGAGTGTGGGAGCACGCTAGTTGCACTATTCGTGATGATTCTCAACACGAGGTTTTGAATTGTTCTGGTTCTGCAAAATGCATTTCTGAAAAAGTAATCCGAGTGGTTGACGGTGACACCATATACACTACAAACCACAAGGTTCGCCTGTCTCTGGTTGACACTCCTGAAATTGGAGAATCTGGATATTCTCAGGCATCATCATTTACTGCAATGCATTGTCCTGTGGGCAGTACTGTGACAATTGATCAGGATGATCTGCAACCTGTTGATGTGTACGGCAGGCTGCTAGGCAAGGTCTACTGTGTGAATGGTGTAATCAATGAGCAGTTGGTGCAAAACGGCCTTGCAAAAATATCTGCACAGTACTGCCACCAAAGCGAGTTTTCTGGAGAATACTGGGCCCAGTCTGGATGCAGTACCTCAGCTGCAATAGAGCCGACTTTTGACAATGGTAACTGTGACCCGTCGTATCCTGACCACTGCATTCCTTCATCTCCGGACTTGGATTGCGTGGAAATCCCATACAGGAATTTCAGGGTGACTGGCTCTGATCCCCACAAGTTTGATGGGGATCGTGACGGAATTGGCTGCGAGAAATAACTATGTATTGTAAATTATGAATACCAGTAATGGTGATTGAAAAAACTGCCCTTGCACCGGACTTGGATATTTGCAGAATCCTAAATGGAATGTGGCAGGTAGCTGGAGTTCACGGACAGATAGACCGCGAGTCTGCAATCAATGAGATGATAAAATATCATGATGCAGGATTTACTACATGGGACTTGGCAGACATTTACGGGCCAGCCGAGTCATTTGTTGGTGAATTTAGAAAAAGAATTGGCAGTACATTTGAGGCGCTGACAAAGTTTGTGCCAAACCCCGGGCCGATGAGCAAAAGCATTGTCACTCATTATATAGAGCAGTCCATGCAAAAGATGAACACTGACTGCCTTGACATGGTCCAGTTTCACTGGTGGGATTACAATGACACCAGCTATGTTGATGCAATGCACCACCTGTCCAAATTGCAGCAGGAAAACAAGATCAAACATATTGGCCTGACAAACTTTGACACTGAAAGGGTAAGGACTCTGGTGGATTGCGGGTTTGAGATTGTATCAAACCAGGTGCAGTATTCTGTTTTGGATTGCAGGCCTGAAAAACTGATGGTTCCATATTTTGCCAAAAATAACATCAAGCTACTTGCCTATGGTACTTTGCTTGGAGGATTTTTGTCTGAAAAGTATCTTGGGACTAATGAGCCGACCCGGGCTGACTTGGTTACTGCCAGTCTGCAGAAATACCACAACATGATTAA
>PFFZ01000032.1:3748-4222 GCA_002781805.1 Nitrosopumilales archaeon CG15_BIG_FIL_POST_REV_8_21_14_020_37_12 | reverse complement strand
ATTCCCGTGCCGCATCCAATCTCAAGTATGCTGGTGCAGCCAAGCGATGATGCCAAATCCCTTACAAACTTTGCAAACTCTTCGTTGTACCTTGCTTCATTTTCATGCGTATATGCATTCCAAAACTCCTTGTCATAACTCATAAGACATTTTTCAACTCCTGATATTTGACACTAATCATTCAGTGCTGACATTTGCACGGTATGAGTTTGGTGTCAAATGTACAGTCATGTGGCCCGTCTGATTTGCCATCTGTTGGAATCTCCTTCATGCAGTCTTTGTGGCGACCTTTTCTGCAAAACCAGCAAATTTCCTGCGTATTGCCAGTGGAACATGACTCCATAACCATCTAGGTACAATTTGGATGTAAAAAACTTCCTGAATCTAGATAAATGTGAGCCAGTGCAGGAACCTCTCGTCTTTGCCCATCGTCGTATCTGAGAATGACTTTTGCAATGCCTTGGTGATGATTCC
>PFFZ01000032.1:3503-3645 GCA_002781805.1 Nitrosopumilales archaeon CG15_BIG_FIL_POST_REV_8_21_14_020_37_12 | reverse complement strand
CTGTCAAGATCCCTCTCTATTACAAATCCTCCGTTCTCTTCAATAATCTGAATGACGCTGTCCCTTGTAATTCCTTCCAGTCCTCCTGCAGAAAGCGGTGGTGTCTGAATTATGTTGTCTTTTACTACAAAGATGTTCTCTG
>PFFZ01000032.1:1341-3476 GCA_002781805.1 Nitrosopumilales archaeon CG15_BIG_FIL_POST_REV_8_21_14_020_37_12 | reverse complement strand
TGTTTAGCATGATTGCCTCGTCGTATCCGTTGTCAAGTGCCTCCATTCTTGCTAGTGCGGCATTGGCATAGTTTGATGCAGCCTTTGCCTGCATTGGCTGGGATCTTGAATCTATCTTGATCCAGCTTGATACCTTGCATTTTGCACCAGAAAACTTTCCTGCCTTTGATTCTCCCATCTTCCACTCCCAACACGCAACAGAAACATCCACTTTGTTTTGAGTTGGAGTCAGACCCATCGTTCCATACCCATAGTATGCCAAAGGCCTGATGTAGCACTCCTTTAACTTGCTTGCCTTTACTGTCTTGATTATTGCATCTGATATCTCCTTTTTTGTAAACTGCATCTTCATTGAATACAATTTTGCTGATTTGAAAAATCTGTCAACATGCTCTGGCAGCCTAAATATTGCAGAGCCCTTTGGAGTGTCATAGCATCTTATCCCCTCAAAAATTGAAGTTGAATAGTGCAGTGCATGGGTCAGAACATGAACCTTGGCATCCTTGAATGGAACCAAATTGCCGTTCATCCAAATCTTTCCCACTTCTTGCATAGGAGACGGAAAAAACACTACTAATTTAAAGAATTATCTTTAAAATCAGGCTGTTTTGTTTGTGAAAGTACTTATTTCAATTGATTCTACTTTTGGCATGGAATGGCTTTTGGGATTTCCTGCAATTGCTTTGTTGATTGTGGGTCTTGTTGGCCAGGCTTTTGAGATGAGAAAAATTCGATTATCAACCTACAAAGACGGCGAGCTGGCATCTGCAAATGTCTTTCTAAACAAGAAAAATTTCAAGTGGTACGGGATAATCGGGCTTGGAATCATATTGTGGTATTTGGCTGAGCGTATGTGATTGGATCTATATAGATCAGCTCTAAATACTAGAAATTGCTAGTATACTTAGCGTGTTTTGGGTAACGCCGGGCTAAATCTAGATAATGGTCCATGAACAAACCCAGTTTGGCGGTACTGATGAAAATCAGTAACGCCTGTTCTCTTTAAACAAAATTAATCTTTGATACCTCGTTGTGTACTGCACTGATTGCCTTTCTGATATTTCCTTCCGAATCCTCAACTATGATTACTATCCTTGATGTCTCTTCCTGCGCATCCATGTTCAATATGTTGAGGCCTGCCTCGCCAATCTTTGCACTGGTTCTGGATGCGACTTGCTGCACCCTCCACATCTCGTCTCCGATTAGTGTTATCACTCCTCGGTTGTATGTTATTGTTGCAAGAGAGTCAAACCCTAGAAAGTATTTCTCGTTTCTCTTTACATAATCGGCATCAAGAAACAGAATTCTTGAAAACTCCATTCCGTCTTTGGTAAATGGTGACAAAATTATAAACTCGCTGTATCTCTTGTCTTTCTCAAGCGAAGTCAGTAATCTCTGTACATTTGATGTCTCGATTCTAAAGATTGCGCAATTTTCTTTTCCGGTGACTATCTTGATTGGATGCCCGTTCTTCCTGTCTGGAATCCTTTTGATTATAGTCATCTTGGATGGCTCTTTCATGTTGGTAACCATTATTGGCATGTCTACGCCATTCTCTACAATCTCTTTGATTGCAATTGGATCCAGGATTTTCATGCCAAACATTCCTGCCAGTCTTGCCTCGTTGTATGATAACTGGTCTACTGCGACCAGCTCGCTGTCTACGATTTTAGGATCTGCTGAGACCACCGAACTGTCCTTCTCAAAGTCTATGCTTGTCTCGTATTTTTTGTGAAACAAGATGCCAAGATCTGCCGCAGTCCTGTCTGAGCCACCCCTCTCATAGGTGGTAATTATACCGTCTTCTGTCTTTCCAATAAACCCACCAATCGTCACGACATCGTTTTCTTTGACCATCTCTTCGGTCTTTTCTAGATGATCACGTGATTTTGTGGCAAGGAAATTAGTTGACTCTATGTTGTTATCTGTGATTATTGGCCACTCCTCATAACTTACTGCCTCACTTTTCATTCCCCTGCTTTTTAGGATGTAATTCATCACATGTGACATTAGGATCTCACCTGAAAATGCCAATGCCTGCGACCTTGTCTCGTTGGCAAACTCTTTTTTTTGGTATGCCTCATCAAGTGCCGACTGGGCCATCTTTAGGAAAGAGTCTATCTTTTTTTTGCACT
>PFFZ01000032.1:0-1124 GCA_002781805.1 Nitrosopumilales archaeon CG15_BIG_FIL_POST_REV_8_21_14_020_37_12 | reverse complement strand
TGGAATTGTATCCCCGTTTGGGCCAATGGCACTTCCTCCAAACTTGGCTACAACTAATTTTGTCATGGTAACTTAGAAAAATTATTGGCCATCTATTAAACATTGGTTCAAAATATGTCAAATCAACTTCTTGATCAATTCGGCTGCTTTGTTGGCGCCATCTGTTGCTACAGGCATTCTGTCTTGTTTTAATTTCTGAGAGATTAGCTCTTCTAATCTAAACATATCATCAAACTCATAGCCTTCTCTTTTTGCATTGTCCTCCTGCTCAAAATGTCCCTTGATTGGAATGAAGATTCCCGGGGTGCCGTACGCTTTGGCCTCATCAATTGTAGACTTTCCTGCAAGCGAGACAAGAACATCTGCTGCAAAGATGGCCTCATGAAGGTTGTTGACAAATCCTAGATTTCTTGTGTCTTTGCTGAATTTTCTAGTCAATGATGGTCCTGAAACCAGGACAATCTCGACGTCACCAAGTTTTGGCATTATTTGTAATACTTTTTCAATTAAAAATACACCTGCATCTGTTCCACCAATGGATACTAGGACTGTCTTCTTTTCAAATGATAGCTTGTCTCGCAGTTCTTCTCTTGTGTGGTGTGTGTGCCTGACTATTGGTCCGACCCTGTTGATGTTTCCTTGACTTTGCCCTTCCTCTGGAAGTATTACCAAGTCACATTTTTGAATGATATTGTTCATTGACTTGTTCATCTTTTTTTCAATAAATGATCCAAACCCTCTAACAAAATGCGTTTCCAAGATATCTGTGATCAGTACAGTTGGGATTTTCTTTTCCTGCGCTACTGCAAGTGATGCAAAGTCTTCATCGCTTACTATGATGTGTGGGTTGTCTTCCTCGATGATCTTCTTTGATATTTTTTTGCATTCTTTGTAGTATTGATAATAATTCCATAGCCATCTTGCTGACTTTTGCAGCACTCCATTATCTACAATAAATTTCGGTGGATTGTAGACGTCTCTGACCTCAAAATTTGAATTTTTAATTATTTTTGCAGCCTCACTTCCTGTGACAAACCTTGATGAGAACCCTCTCAAATTTTCTGCAATGGCAATGTCTCTTGTTGCATGTCCCAGTCCGATTGGGCTGGCAAAAAAATCAAAGT
>PFFZ01000015.1 GCA_002781805.1 Nitrosopumilales archaeon CG15_BIG_FIL_POST_REV_8_21_14_020_37_12 | reverse complement strand
GAGTATTGTCTTCTGAGCAAAGATTTAATTCAATTATTAATAAAACTCCAAACTGTGCGTATACTACAACTACACTGTGATAGCATTGAATACACTCCGACTAAAAAAGAGATCAAAACTGCTGAGGAGATAACCCCTAAAACCACAATACTGACCGAGGTTGTCGTTGCCTTTGTGGCCATTGAAAGCGGCGATGATTCATCTGTTGCCCAAAATGCCATGACTCAAATAAAAAACTCGATGGAAAAAATAGGATGTAAAAAACTGTTATTGTACCCATATGCGCATCTTAGCTCAAATCTTGCACCTCCATCAACCGCACTTGCCCTTCTCAAGGAAATGGAGCTTTTTGCATCAGATCTTGACGTGTCTCATTCGCCTTTTGGATGGACTAAATCTTACAAAATTCAAGTAAAAGGACACCCGCTTGCTGAAAGCTCCAAAGTAATTACTAAGGACTCTGGAGAAAGTGGAGAAAAAGAACCCACCTCTGAGGCGCTAAAGGGAGAATCAAAAATTAAATCTTATTGGAAGATTCTCTCGCCTGACGGTACGCTGACTGAGATCTCTGAATTTGATTTTACAAAACACCAAAAACTAGAGATCCTTGCAAAATATGAATCTGCAAAAAAAAGAAATGTAGATGAACCGCCACCGCATGTTGCTTTGATGAAAAAGATGGCGATTGCAGACTATGAACCAGCTTCTGATTCTGGAAACATGCGATTCTTTCCAAATGGCCGCCTGATTAAATCATTAATTGAAAGATATGTTACAGATAGAGTAAAATCCTATGGCGGATATGAGGTTGAAACTCCTATCATGTATGATTCACATCATCCAAGTATGGTGAGCTACTTTAACCGATTTCCTGCAAGACAATACAATATTGATTCAGAAGGAAAGAAATTGTTTTTGAGATTTGCAGCCTGCTTTGGACAATTCCTAATGGCAAATGAATTTCAAATGTCTTACAGAAATCTCCCATACCGTTTGTATGAGCTTACACGTTACAGTTTCAGACGAGAGCAATCCGGCGAACTTGTCGGACTCCGAAGACTGCGCGCCTTCACCATGCCTGATTGCCATGCATTCTGCAAGGATTTGCCACAGGCAATCGACGAAATTAAGGTAAGATTTGACCTATCACGCGATGTTCTAAGGGAACTTGGAATAGACGACTCTGACTATGAAATGGCAATAAGGTTCACTGAGGACTTTTACAATGAAAACAAATCTTCCATTGAAGAACTGGTACAGAAACATGGCAAACCCGTCCTTGTTGAAATGTGGAAAGAGAAGTTTTTTTATTTTGTTTTGAAATGGGAGTTTAACTTTGTGGACAGCCTTGGCAAGGCATCTGCATTGTCTACTGATCAGATAGATGTTGAAAATGGAAACCGGTATGGGATTGAATTTGTAGATGAGAGCAACACACGTAAAAACCCGATAATTTTACACAATTCTCCCAGTGGTGCAATTGAGCGAATCATCTATGTTCTTCTGGAAAAAGCGGCAACTGATTTAAAAGACGGCAAAAAACCCCAATTCCCACTATGGCTTGCACCTACTCAAGTTAGAATAATTCCACTAAAGGAAGATTTTCTTGAGTTTTGCAATGTACTTTCTGATAAAATCTCATCTCATGACATTCGTGTTGATATTGATGATAGAAATGAAAGCATTGGAAAAAGAATCCGCGAAGCTGAAAAAGAATGGATTCGATACATTTTGGTAATAGGGGACAAGGAAGCAAATTCTAAGAACCTCAGCATTCGTGATAGGCAGACAGGAGATGTGCGAGATTTACCGTTTGATGATTTCATAAAAGAGATTGACAGGCAGACTGTGGGCAAACCTTTTACTGGCTTGAACTTTCCAAAACGATTATCACAAAGACCACAACTAATGGTGTAGAGTATGAGCTTTCTTGATTTATATCTAAACCGAAATCCTTTGATTACTGCATCTGGTGAGGGAAGTCCTGTAGCTACCGTTTTTGGAATCCCTTTTGATTCCACTCATTCTTACAAGCCTGGATGCAGGTTTGGCCCAGACGTAATTCGTGATGCCTTTAACAACATTGAGATATTTCACCCAGACCTTGGCATAGATCTTGAAACTGCAAACATTGAAGATTTGGGAAACACAACACACACTGTTTCTCCAAGTGAGATGATTGATATGGTAAGAAAAATTACCACTGAGCTTGTTGCACGAAAAAGACAGCTCTTTATTTTAGGAGGTGAGCACTCTTTGACATATGGCACATACATGAGCTTTCCAAAAGAAACTGGTTATGTTGTGTTTGATGCACATTATGATTTACGAGATGAATTTGCAGATACAAAGCTTAGTCATGCTGCATATCTCCGAAGAATTGTAGAGGAGAGAGGGTCTGATAATATCTTGCATGTGGGAGCCAGATCCTTTGTAAAGGAGGAGCTTGAATTCCTCAAAGAAAACAACATCAAGACAATCACAGATAGACAAGTAAGATCAGGTAAGGGCCCTGAGATTCTAAAACAATTTACATCGTCATTTGATTCGTTGTATGCAAGCTTTGATCTTGATGTCCTAGATCCTGCATATGCTCCAGGTGTTGGAAACCCCGAGGCAGTCGGAATGACTTCGCGGGAACTATTTGATTTGATTTACTCGCTCGGAGATACCACCGTGACTGGGATTGATATTGTGGAGTTAAACCCTCAGTTTGATAATGGTTCTACTGCCTCAATTGCTGCCAAGATAATGTCTACGTTGATTGCCCTTAATGTGGCTCGAAATCATTAAATCTTGTTGACCATTACATAACACAAGTTACTCTTACGAGTTTTATCTGGATTTTTCTAATTGATTATATGGATACGATTGATTCGTGTAGAAATTGTGGAGAATGTCTTGAAGTTATGCACACCTGTATGGTGTGTGAGCAGCCATCAAAATTTCAGTGTGCAAACTGCTTTCATTATGTGGAAGACCCACTTCATACAGAATGTATGATATTTGATGATTCGCTCTAATTTGAGCCTAGATTACAAAGGAATCTCTTTTATTTTTGTCATTTTTTATATACGTGGCATTTAGGGGAATTCTGTGTTAAATAATCTCCGAGACCGTCTAAAACCCAGTCTTGAAAAGATTGGCAAGGGATTTGCATCAACCGGTTTATCTCCAAATTTTTGGACCGGTATTGGTCTTGCATTTGCCGTGGCTTCTGCTGTGGTCTATGGATTGGGATTAGAACATGGGTTGATCTTTGGTGGCCTCTTGTTGCTGATCTCAGGATTCTTTGATATGGTCGATGGTCAGGTTGCCAGAGCCACTGGCAAGACATCTCATAAAGGTGCTTATCTTGATTCGATGTTTGACAAAATTGCCGAGGTTGCAATATTTTTTGGCATATTGATTGGTGGATATGTCGAACCATACCTAGTATTTTTGGCAATTACGTTGTCGCTTTTAGTAAGCTATGCCCGTGCAAAATCAGATGCAATAAATATAAAATTACAGGGTGTGGGAATAGGAGAGCGCGCAGAGAGATTACTGGCAATTGCAATTATTGGCATCATAGGTTTTATGGATATTGCAGTAATAATTGTGGTCGTAATAGCTGGAATAACATTAATTCAAAGAATGATTGTGACTGCCAAAAGCATTAAAGAGTAATACTAACGTAGTTTTCCACGTTTTCTTCTACTGTCAGCTGATCTAATCTTTAGAATCTTAAAATGAATCGCACATGATATGCAATACCACTTTAAAACTGTAGGTGATGCAATGTATGCCCCTTGGGCACGTAGCTCTTTTGCTAATGTATGTTCTACCAAGTTTAATCTTGATGTGACTTTTTTTGCCTTATCTTTTGGAACGGTTGAGCCGCAGTTAGTACATTGTACTACTCCTGTTGAACCTTTTCCACCCTTTGTTCTTCCCCTACTTGCACGCTTTAGTGGCATGAACAGACAATATTTTGCCTCCTTATATTCTTGCGGATATTTAATGAAATTTTCATATTTTGAGGCTAAAAATTAACAAAAAATCAAGCATGTTTTAATTGTAGATCGATTTTCTATCTTTGATAGTTAATGCGCGGATTATGCCATGTCTGTTTTAAATCAAATGTTGATCTTGTGTTGTTAAAGGGCATGATCCTTTGTCATGAGTGCTTTGAGAAAAAGAATGCAAAAAACTAAATCACAATACACCTGCATTTTTAGAACATGAAACTGGCAATTTTTTCTCATTGTGCTATTGACTCTATTATTCTGGAAGGCTCCACATACCCACAAATTGGTGGCGCAGCATGCTATTGTGGTCTGACTGCAAGGCAATTCAAGTTTGATGTTGATCTATTCACAAAGTTTGGAAAAGATTTTCCACAACAATACCTGGTTGACAACAAAATAAGATTTGAAAATGCCGAATCTGATAAACTAACAACGAAATTTGCGATAACTATTACTGGTGCTGATAGGACGCTAAAGCTGGAAAACGAATGTGAACCAATTGTGTTTGATGATACTGACGCTGACGGCTGTATAGTGAGTCCGATATACCATGAAATCTCAGACGAAGTATTTTCCAGAATAAAAAAAGACTCCAACTTTACTCTAGTTGATCCTCAGGGATTTTTACGGAGAACAGATTCACAAAAAAATATCACGTTGGAAAAGACTGATCTTGATTTATCTCATGTCAGTGCCATTAAAACTAACCCTGAAGAATCTAGATGTCTTGTAAGTGGAACTCAGGATGAAATGATGGTTGCATTACAGAAAAAAGGAGTTCAATATGTACTCTATACGAACAAAACTGATGTTTCCTTGCTTGTCAAAGATCGTGTTTATTCAATAAAACTTCCAAACAAAAATGTTCATG
>PFFZ01000072.1 GCA_002781805.1 Nitrosopumilales archaeon CG15_BIG_FIL_POST_REV_8_21_14_020_37_12 | reverse complement strand
GCTGAGCAATTAAAACAAATTCTTGCCCAAATGAATTCTAACCATTTTGAAATGCGGCAAATGATCAAAAATTATGATGATGCCAAGATAACATATGGGCAAATTACTGATTCATTAAAAGCACTACACAACTATGATGAGGAACTTAGGCATCATGCACAGAGAGTATCTGAGCTCAACAAAGATATTGAATCGCTTGATGGGCAAATACTTTCTTTGAATGCATCTATTGATAAAGTCAAGTCTTCAAAAGAGTTCTCGGACTATGAATCTCTAAGACGCTCCCTTGAACAACTGAGTGGTGAAAAAACTCAAATTAAAAATCACATTGCCACGCAATTTACAAAAATTTCTCGTCCCCTGAGTAGGTATGAGTATGTTTCCTCTGACAAAGACCAAAAAAACTTACTTGTAAAACTAGTCGAAGACCCAATTGATGTGTTAGTTTCAAAGAACCGTGACATGATAATTGTGATTCTAGAAAATGTTCGGAAAGGAATTATTTCTGGTTCTATATCTGTAAAAGATGTTGAAAAGTCAATGGATCACATCACGGAAACAGTTGAAATGATTGATTCTTTCACCAGACAAGTCGATGAATTCAAAGAAAAGGTTAGGCGTATTGAAGATCAAATGAACCAATTTGACAGAACTGCATTGAATAAATTTGAAAAAAATCTTGAAAAAGCACTACATGAAAAAGAAGAATGTCGACAAAAAATAATTTCATTTACAAACGAGGCCGATGAGATACGTTCTAAAATACCGTCCATCTTAGATGATATCGAGTCAAAATTAAGACAATTTTCTAGCGTGCAGTACACACTGGTAAAACCACCTTAATTAACTGCCAATCGTCTATTTCCCATGTTGTTCAAAAAGAAAAAAATTGAAAGACATGTCTCGCTTCACCGTACTGTCTTAGATAGCATACTGTCTTACTGTCAGATGAAGCATCCTAACGAGGGGATCTTGATTTTGAAAGGAAAATCAAAACAAGGTCTAGTCACGATTGATGGTCTTGTAATCCCGCCGTTTAACTACACCGGGCCCACATTTGCCGGATTTCCACATTCATTTCTGCCCTTTGATCTGAGTTATGTTGGGATTGTCCACTCTCACCCAAGTGGCTCTGCACATCCATCCGTGACTGATCTTCATAATTTTTTTGGGTTGGTTTCTCTAATTGTAAAATCCCCATACTCTGATAACGACATTTTTGCGTGGGATAGCAATGGTAATGAAGTGCCTTTGTCTATAATATGAAAAGCAAGACTCAAAAAAAATCTGAATACTGACAAAACTTTATAAGGATTTTGAAGGTACTTTGAATGAATTGTTTAATTATAAGACTTATTTGATTTTCTTATTTGCCTCCTTGGCCGTAAGCATTGGACTGCAAATGGTGTTGCCATTTCCATATGGACTAGGCGCCGCATTGGCAATTTTCATAGCATTTCCTTTGCTGCTGAGAAGACGATACATGAACCGTATGCGTGGCTATGGGGATTCAGAATCAAGCGGCGGCGGATTCTTTGGAATGAATTCTGGAGGCAGTAGTGCAGTGCGATATGTATGCTTGGTATGCAATCACAAACACAAGGGTGGATCATGTCCTAGATGTGGTTCAAAAATGCAACGTGCAGATTTTTGATCAGGTAAAACATGTCTCTAGAAGAATTAAGAAAAAAGGTAGTGTTTCATAACTCCATAGATGTGTGGATAGCTGCGTGTAATGAACGAAACCTTGATTGGTCAAACCCTGAAAATTATCAAAAGTTTATTTCATATCTGCTAGAGAACAATCTGAATCTGAAGGCATTCACGCTATGTGCTCATGAAGCTGGTGAAACAGAACAACAAAAGACAAAATTTGCCGATGCATTGCACGAGATAAAGGACCCGACTGCTGCAGTGTATACAATTAAACTAAATGACGCTGCCATTGCAATAATCAACAAGTATAATTTTCAAGGTTGACTATCTTTTCAGCTTTGGATTCACTATTGCATCAAGCGCATTTCCGATAAACACAAATGCCAAACCGGTAACTGCAATCATCACTCCTGGGGGTATTATCCACCACCACAGCCCTCTTGATGCTGCTCCGTAAACATTTGCATCATGCAATAGTTGACCCCATGTTGGAAATGATGGATCTCCAAGTCCCAGAAAACTCAGTCCAGCCTCTGTGGTGATTGCAGCGGGGACAGAAATTGCAATGCTTGCAAACGCGTATGGCAGCAACTGTGGGAGTATGTGTTTTAGTATGATCCTGGAGTTTGTTTGCCCCATTGTCTTTGCAGCCTCGACGTATCCCCTTGTCTTTATCTGCATTGACATGCTTCTTGAAACCTTTGCAACTCCTACCCATCCGAAAATCATCAAAAATCCTACCATCACAAATATACTGTTGCTTATCGTTACTGACAAAATTATTAAAAATGGAAGTGCGGGCAGTGCGTAAATTACATCATTAAAGCGCATCATAACTTCGTCTGTTTTTTTGCCTTTGTATCCTGCGTAAACCCCGTAAAGCAATCCTGCAATTACAGATGCAATGGACACTGCCAATCCGATAAACAACGCCAGTGGTGTCCCCCACAGCAATCCTATTGCCAAATCTCTTCTCAGCTCATCTGTTCCCATTATGCCAAATGCCTTTCCACCGATGATAACTCTTGATTCTAAAATTTCATTTTCAGAATTCAGTCCGTACATGTTTACTATGAATACATAATTTCCTCTGAGTGGATGATTCCTGGATGCTTCTGAAAAAACAATGTCTTCTGATGATATTCCCTCTGGCGAAAATGAGAATTTGCTTGATTGCAGCATTAGGTTTTTTCTAAGTATCTCATCTGTAGAAAATATTCTTTCACTGTGAATGGAAATCGAGTCTGAGTTTGGCAATGATGTTGATATTAGATCTAAGTGCAATCCGTCTGGCCTAATTACTGACATTTGTAGAAGCGAAGATCCGGAATACTTTGCAGTGAATTCATAGATGAAATCTCTTGGAAATTGGTCATAGTCAAAATTTACTCCAAATTGATGGGAAACTAATGATATGTCGCCTGATTTTTTGTAACTGACATTTGGCGCATCCAGAATCATGTGTTCTGGGATCTTCTCACTTAGAAAATAGTTGACCCAAACGGGTACTGCAGTCTTTGGATGTGAAATCCAGCTTACTGGATTGTTCCATTCCTTGAGTGTGTCATTTGGGATTACTGCAATCGTAGTTACCGATATGATCACCAAAATCACCAGAATGCCGACTCCTGCTATTCCTATCTTGCTTTTGATGAATTCCTGCTTGATTTCATTTGGGGTGATACTGCTCATCTAGTTTTCACCCTGGGATCAAAGATTGCAGTTTTATACGAACCCTTCAAATCTTTAATAATCAATTTACGCCTAAATAATTGAAATGTCATATCTTGACAAACCATTAACAAGGGAATTCTACTTTGAGCATATAAGTACTAAATCAAAAAGTCACAAGGTCAACTACATATTTTACAAGATCTTGAGCATTTCAGTAACTGTGACTATCTGAATGTTCTTGAATTTCTTCATCCTGAGAAGGTCATCGTCACCTGAAACAACATAATCCGCCTCCCCATCGTATGCAGTGTTGATGATTATATCATCGTCAGGATCGTCTTTTACTGCTTTGAATTTTGATGTAACTACTTGGATTTCACTTGACGATATGAGTGTAAACACTATTTCGTCTATTTCATCTTCTGTCATTTTGAATTTAGGCCTATGGAGTACTCCAGACATTTCATTAAGTATCTTGTCTGATGTGACCAAAACATACTTTTTGTCATTTATTGCATTTTTCAAGAGATTTCTTGGATTACCGTTTCTGATCACTGCACTGATTAACACGTTTGTGTCCAGCACAACTCGATACATCTAAAACAATCCTCAGCACTATTTGCGCTTTGCCTTCCTGTGTTTTTTGACTTCACTTACTATCTCTTTGTCAGAGATGCTGATCTTCTTGGAGTCCATCTTCTTGAATATGTTATCCCATTCCTTCTGAACATCAGGAATGCGTAATGTTTTCATCACTATGATGTCTCCTTTGCGCATCACAATAAATCTAGTCTTTGCCTTTAGGTTCATCTCTTTTCTTAATAACTGTGGGATTACTACCTGACCCTTCTCGCTCATAGTTGTTATCTCAAGATCTTGTGACATCTTTCTTACCTGTAGTATTGTTTTACTTTCTTACCTTATATAGTTTAGCTATGTGGGTTTGTAATCTTCGAGACCTGAATACTGATTTTCTCTGAATTGAAAATGTTAAAAATAATATTTCATGGTGCAGTTACCGGGATTTGAACCCGAAATTGTGCTGTGCGCTACTTACTTCCTACCTGTATGTTTTACAATTGTATTGTTTTTACTAAACTGCCAAGACATATTTCAAATTGACTAACAACCACTCAAGGGTTAGTACCAGTGCGTATTCTCGGATCAAAGTATCCGTATAGCAAATCTGCAATGAATATGCTGATTAGGAAAAATACCGTCAAAATGTACGTGGCACCTATAATCACTGGCAAATCCATCACTGTGATGGCCTCAAAATATAGCCGTCCCATGCCTGGCCAATCAAACACTGCCTCGGTGATTATTGCTCCCCCTAGTGAACCTGAAAGACTGAGTGCCAAAATGGTGATAATTGGTGGCGCGGCATTTTTTAATGCATGTCGGTATATTATCTTCTTTTGATTGATTCCCATTGTTCGCTTTGCCATGATGAAATCTTCTTGCATTATTCCTACCATGAAGTTGCGAACCAAATACGCCCATGAACCAAATCCAATCATGACAATTGTGATCAAAGGCAGCGTCATGTGGTAGAGCAATGCCAGTATGTATCCAGGTTCTGACGGGGAGATTGACGGTGTTGCTCTTGCAGGAAAAATCTGGTATGCAAATGAAAACAGAAA
>PFFZ01000071.1:2503-7439 GCA_002781805.1 Nitrosopumilales archaeon CG15_BIG_FIL_POST_REV_8_21_14_020_37_12 | reverse complement strand
ATTCATCTTGACAATATGTAGGATCCAAACCAATCTCACCAATTCCGCTCAATGACTTGTGGTTCTGATGAATCATTTCAATTACAAGTTCCAAATCATCATGCGCGCATTCGGGATGTATTCCAATAAAAGGTAAAACCAACTCAGATGATCTAGATATTGCAAGTGTTCTTTGAGAATCCAATGGATTCATGGAGACGCAACATGCTTTAAGATGGATTTTTTCCATTCCTGAAATAATATGACTCAGATCTTGATCATAGAGAGGATCTGACAAATGCACATGGGCATCATAATACCAAGACATTCTCACCATCTGTCAAACTGGTCTGTATAAATCGATTCCTTGGTGATATTTTTTCACTCATAATCTTTTATCATAATTATGAAAAACAAAGTCTATGAAATCATCAGAGCTTGGCATTTCTGCAATGTATAGGATTTTAAAAAAAGCAGGTGCAGAGAGGGTCAGCGATGAATCTGCCGATGAGCTTAGAAGGATAATAGAGGAGTTGGCAGAAGGCATTGCAAAAAGTGCTGTAGACATGGCATCCCATGCGGGAAGAAAGACGGTCAAGGGAGAGGACATTAAGCTTGCCTCCAAGCCATTTACCAAATTCTAATCTAAAGAGTTTAATTGTTCATTTTGTGTTTTTCAAAACGGTACTCTGGCAGAACGGTTATGCGTGGGCCTGCAAAGCCTATACAAGGGGGTTCGACTCCCTCGGGTACCTCATTCAACTATGACTTGGCCTTTCATCCAAGGGTGTAGTGTACAATAGTAATCATAATTTCCGGATTCATCAAATGTAAACGAAAACGACTGGTATGGATCCATGTGCCCACTATCAAAGAGTCCGGTTGGAGAATCATAAATCCCCGAGGTCACACTGTGAAACGCAACATCCTCGTTTACCCAAACAACAGGTTCTCCTTTGGCAACAGTGATTGTGGATGGAATATAACAAGTATCAGTCTCATCGCATCCAGGTCTTGACACCTTGGTTGGCATTACCACGTCAGCTTCTAATGGAATGTCTGGAGAAGTGTTCTCTTTAGTAGAATTGTCGTTTGATGCAATGGATGCAATAATAATAGATATTGCAATTACTGTTGACCCTAGGATGATTATTTTTCTCTTCAAATTCTATCACATGTAAAATGTAGTTATTATGTAATTACCAAATTCTCTAAATATATAGCATATTAGCAGAGTTGCTTTGGCACAAAACGGTAACGGACTACTAGAGTACATCCCTGGATCCCATTCACTGATGGTTCAGAAGAACTCAAGCATGCCTCTGGAAGGATTTTCAGAAAATATCAAAGGAAGTATTGAAGAGTATGCTGCAGATGCAAAAAACGAAGTCGAGAAGGGCAACAACTTCCTTCAATGGGTGCTGACAAGGGTTTTTGAGGCCACAGAAGATGATGCTGCAGATGCAATTGTTGATGGTGCAAACGATCTTGGGATCGATGCATATCTCCCAGTAGACTTTTCAGATAATACAATTCGCTTGTTTCAGTCAAAGTATGGAACATCTCATTCGCTAGAAGCAATTGCAAAGTTCAAAGAAGATGCAAAAAGACTGCTTGGAAAAGACGTTACAAAAATGAGACCAGAGCTTGCCCAGCTTGTTACCAAAATTAAAGAGAAGAATTTGAAGATAAAATGTTGTTATGTTACAAATCAAAAAGTAGAGTATGAAGATGAATTAATCGAGGTAATAGATATTGAAAAAATTGTTCAGATGCTATGGGACAGGATAAAAAAGCCAGCTGCAGGGAAAAAATCATCAATCAAACTAGAAAGAATGCTACGGCATGAGAACACAATTTTAGGGATTTTAAAATTACGAGAACTGACCGAATTTGTGAGCAAAAACAGAGACTATGTTTTTGAATCAAACATCAGACAATGGATGCAGTTTAAGACCACGGTAAACAAGGGGTTAAGAGAAACTTTGCAATCAGATCCCGGCAAATTTTTCTATTACAACAATGGCATAACAATTGTAGTTAGTGATTTCGAGGAGCTTGGAGAAAATTTGATCAGGCTTTACGCTCCGCAAATAGTCAACGGCGCACAGACATCAAACTCCATTCTGGATCATTCCAAGCGAACTAAAAACATGGAAGGCTCCATGACAGTCACAATAATAAAAGCTGATGATGAACAGGAACAAAACAACATTACAAAGTACAGAAACTCACAAAATTCTGTAAGAGGAAAAGATCTTGTGTCATTGATGGACTTTCACAAGTCAATCAAGTCCCAACTAAAGAATTGCGGGTATTTTTACGAGATTCAGGCAGGTTCGTTTGACACAAAGTCAAAATCCAAGCAATCAGAATACAATGGAGACGCCACATATAACAACTACCTGCCTGACAATCACAAAAAAGTAATTGTTGCAAAAGACGCAATCCAAGCACTCGTTGCAGGAATCGAGCAGAGACCTACTGAGGCATACAGTTCGCCTGCCCAATTTCTTCCAAGAGGAAGCAAGTATGACGATATTTTCAATGACAACCTCAAAGACGATTACAGGATACTGTTGTATCCATATCTTGCAAAAGAATATGCAAAAAAAGCCCTAAAGTATGGAAAACAAGGAGGCCACAAAACAAAAAGATATGCAACCTTGTTTTATGTTGCAGTATACTTTAGGATCCTTCACAAAAAAATCCTGGATACAAAGGGAGATTTCAAGGCAGATGCAAGAAAACTAGAACCGATATTTCGAAGCTTCAAGCTAAACTCAAGAATTTTAAAATTGGCAGATGTCATCGTGACAAAGTTTTTGGAGGATACGGTGGTTGACGATGAGATTGAAATGGCAAACACAAAACACAATTTCTTCTCACAGCACGTTTGGAACGATACAATGCTTCGAGTGGTGGATAAAAAAATCAGGCAGGAAGACGAGGAGATTTCAGCCATAAAAAAGCTGGTAAACAGTTTACTATAGGTAGTAGCCCAACCAAGTAAAAATTTGCAGGAGGTTTACATTGGTCAGACTAGCTACCTAGAATTAGTATAAACCGGTATTATTTAACATGATTTTTTCAGCACAGAATCTAGAATGTTTTTTATATTGATTAGAAAGAGGACAGATACTTTGGGATCAAAAGAAAAATGCACTATTTGTAGCGGAAAAATCTCATTGCGTTTCAACCCGATGGAGGAATGGAATATCAATGGACCCCTTTGTGGAAAATGTTATTCAAAAAAACTTGATGAGCACTATCCCGGAGAACACATCAGGGTCAACAAAAAGGAATAGATCTAGTCAGTTTTAGAATATTTGTTCACATAAAGACAGTTCCATGCAAGTGGGTCTTCTTTAACATCTTTTTCATCCAAAAACAAAATGTTGGTGACTGTTTTTTTCTTTTTTAGCAAAGTGATCTGAAAGCTGGAAAACTTTTTGCATTCACACGTGTTATACAAACACACATCGTCATCCCCCTCATCATGATCGTCTGCGATGTGTCCACAGTTGCACATTGCATTTTTTTTGGCCTCGCTTAGAGTTTGCTTAAGGTATACCCCCAACCTCAGATATGCTTCCCCACCGTGACCCTTCTTGAAGCGTTCATAGTTATCAGACTTTGCCAATTTTTTGAAAAATGAGAGGTTCGAATCCGGTTTTTGCGACTCTGAGCCCATTACAAACCAGTACTCATCACCAGATTCGACAAATCTTATTTTGATCGAGGGATCAACCCACCAATGAAGTGATTCAATCCAGAGATTTGTTGCCTCTTTTCTGTCAGAAAATAAAGGTACTACGTTCATCCGTAGATCATAATACCTGTATGCTACACCTAAAAAGTCATCAAACCAAGGTACTGGCGACTGGGACAATCTCTCAAAAATCAGGTTCGAGTATATTTATCTGATCTGAATTAATGGTAATACCCTTATATCTCTGCATTACATAGACTGCATATGGTTTCCTACAGGACAAGTATGCAAATTGTTGCAGATCTGCTAACTGCTACTGAACAGTCAGGTCAGCAAGGAATCAAGACAACATCGCTACTTACCAAGGCAAATCTTTCACATTCCAGACTATCAAAGTTCTTGGAAAATTTGACAGGCTCTGGCTTGATAAACAGGATAGAGTTTGACGGTAAAAACACGTTTGTCATTACCGAGAAAGGCAGACAGTATTTAGAATCATATTCAAAGTTCTCAAATATTGCAGAATCCTTTGGTCTAGAGCTTTAAAATCTATTTTTTAGGTCTTTTACGTTCAGAATTTAGTTTCTGTCTCTGTTGTCGTTCTTTGTATGAACTGTAAATCACAATAATGATAATTCCAGCAATAGAGGCATAAAACAACATAAGAAACGGCGGGTC
Source organism: Nitrosopumilales archaeon CG15_BIG_FIL_POST_REV_8_21_14_020_37_12 (assembly GCA_002781805.1). Taxonomy (GTDB): domain Archaea; phylum Thermoproteota; class Nitrososphaeria; order Nitrososphaerales; family Nitrosopumilaceae; genus HKST03. Next base: position 3,070 of record PFFZ01000071.1, on the reverse strand, counting down.
TCGTAGTTCTCCAGTGGTAGGGTTAACAAATGATATTGGAATGCTTACCGCACAAAAAACCAAAACTATCACGAGGTACTTGTCCACGTTTTTTACAAGCTGCAAAACCATATATCTTTTTGATTTGATCACAAGATGATAAAAAATGATCAAGGCTCTTGAAACCATAGGACTTGTACTGGTAGGGATCATGGCACTGGCATTTGTCGGAGTCATCCCGCAAGTGGAGCCAGGACTATCGCCGGTATTTTGGGGATGTGCAGGAGCAGCTCTGATGATAATTTTTTATCGAAAGAGAAAAAGAAAGCAGCAAGATAGTGAATCACATTCAACATAATGCAACGAATTGATCAAATACTGATCAACCGACAGATCTATAAAGGAGAATCAGAGTTAATTTTTGAGGGGAGCATGACAGAGGAAAATAAACATTGGTGGAAGGGTTTAGGAAAAGAATTGGAAACTGACATCGAGACCTTTGTAGATTCAAGCTCTTAGTATTTTTCACATATTCTAAAAAAATAATTTAAAGCCTCGAACGGGATTCGATCCCGCGGCCTAACGCTT
>PFFZ01000071.1:281-2487 GCA_002781805.1 Nitrosopumilales archaeon CG15_BIG_FIL_POST_REV_8_21_14_020_37_12 | reverse complement strand
TTTTGATCAAATGAAAAAAACCATTTCAGGAATAAGGGGCATATTTGGTAAAGATTTCAATCTAAAGGATGTGCTGTGGTTTTGCAACAACTTCTCATCACTGATTAAGACTCAAAAATGTGTCATAGGAAAGGATACACGTCCATCAGGACAAATGGTAAAAGAGACCGCATCGGCGGCACTAATGAGAAACGGAATTGATGTGTTGGATTTAGGGACTGTCCCAACTCCGGTAGTGTTTAGAGAGTCAAGAAAATGCGGGGCAGGTGTGATTGTCACGTCATCTCACAATCCATTAGAATGGAACGGCTTGAAATTCATCATTGACGGAAGAGGGATAAACGAGGAGGAGATGCCACACATTCTCAAAGAGCAAAAAATGCAGCGGACAAGAATCGGTTCTGAGACAAAAATAATTTCTTCATATATAGAAGATGCAAAGAGCCTGATTGGACAAATAAAAGACAAACCAAAGGTTGTAGTTGACGTGGGAGGCGGAGCCGCACAGGGATTTGCACCAGAACTTCTCAGGCAGATAGGCTGCGATGTACAGGTAATCAACCAAGATCTGACAGAATGCAGTAGAGGTCCGGATCCAACCACGGACAGCTTAAACGAATTAATTTTGTCTGCTTCTTCAAAAGATATCGGTTTTGCATTTGACTTGGATGGAGATCGTCTAGTTGTTGTCAAAGATGGAAAGAAGCAAACACCCGATGTCACACTAGGGTTGGGAGTTGCAAAGTCACTTGAGATGGGTTACAAGAAATTTGTCTTGAGCACAGATACCAGCATTTCAATTGAGAAATTTATCAGAGAGAGGGGAGGCAGTGTACAGAGATCCAAGGTAGGCGAAGCAAATGTCATTGACATGATGTTAAAGACAAATGCAGATGCAGGCGGTGAGGGAAGCAGTGCAGGTTTCATCTTACCAGAGTTTAATTTTTGTAGGGAGGGAATTCTTACAAGTGGCCTGATTGCGTCAATGCTAAAGAATTCTGAATTCAATGATATTCTAAACTTTATGCAGAGGTATCATCAGATCAGAGACAAAACAGAAGTAGAGTCGAGTTTGCATGATAAGGTGATTGATAAAGTATCAAGAGAATTGGCAACACGTGTTTCTGAGACAAGCATGATGGACGGAATCAAAGGAATCATTGATGAGGATAGCTGGGTGCTGATTCGAAAATCAAACACCGAGGACATCATAAGGGTTTCAGCAGAATCAGATAATTCAGACAAATGCAGTAAGATCGTACAAGAATATACAGAATTGGTGAAGAAATGCTATGAGCAAGTTAGATGAATCTGCAATAATCAAAATATTTCAGAGGGGTTTAGGCAACAAGGGATTTGTGTCTGAGGATGTGGAGGTGTTTCCCGCAGGCAAATCGAAAGTCGTTGTCAAGGTAGACACACTAGTTCAGAGCACAGACATTCCGCCAAAGATGGGCCTGGCCGATGCTGCAAGAAAGAGCATTGTTGCCTGCATTAGTGATTTTGCCTCAAAGGGGATAAAACCAGAGTTTGGAATAATATCTGTAAACTTGCCAAAGTCAGTTTCACGCTCTAAAATCGATGAAATTACAAGGGGGTTGAGAGATGCATCCAGAGAATTTCATGTAAAGATTCTCGGTGGAGACACAAATGAGGGATTGGAGTTTGTGTTTCACGCTTGCATTTTTGGAAAAACGGACAAAATAGTGACCAGAAATGGTGCAAGGGTAGGAGATGTGGTCTTTGTCACAGGTCCATTCGGATACACTGCAGCAGGATTGAAAGTTTTACTATACAATGTAAAAGGAGACAGAAGTTTTGTCAGAAGAGCTGTAAAATCGGTGATCAGGCCAAAGCCTGTGTTGGAATTTGGGCTAAAATGCAGTAAATATTTCTCATCATCAATGGATTCCAGCGACGGTTTGTCTACAACACTAAATGAGATGTCAAGGCAGAGCAATAAAAAATTCACCGTAGATAGAATACCTGCACATGAAGATCTTTATGACTTTGCAGAAAAAAACAAGATCGATCCGGTAGACTTGATTTTTCACGGTGGAGAGGAATATGAGTTTGTTTTTACCATGCCTAAAAAATTCAGAACAAAGGTTTTGCAAATATCATCACATCTGAAAACTCCGATAATCGAGATAGGTCACATCGCCAAAGGAAATGGAGTGTATGTCAAAAAGAATGAAAAGTTTTT
>PFFZ01000071.1:0-266 GCA_002781805.1 Nitrosopumilales archaeon CG15_BIG_FIL_POST_REV_8_21_14_020_37_12 | reverse complement strand
AGGATGGCGTCATTTCAGAAAAGATCATTCTCCGGAATGAAAGTCAAGTTCGACTCGATTTATAATATCAAACACGGTTGCTGCAGGCAAACGATTCACACCGTCCTCAATCCACAACTTGTCAAGACGAATCAATGCGTTCATGTCATCAATTGGTATTTCATCAAGGTTTGATTCAGGATATTTCAGGTGAAACTTGTAGCCCTCCAACGCAATCTTTTCGCATTTTTCCTCCAATGCCAAAAATGGTGACAATTCATTGTTTG
>PFFZ01000038.1:599-5115 GCA_002781805.1 Nitrosopumilales archaeon CG15_BIG_FIL_POST_REV_8_21_14_020_37_12 | reverse complement strand
GATGTAGAAGTTGAAGCACGAACGCCTGTAAGAGATGCCCCAATCATCATACCCATTGCAGATATTTCATCTTCAGTTTGGATTACAAGTGTAGAACCAGGTCGGTCATTCTTAACTTCAAGCAGCTCATGAGATTCTAAATAAACACTCTCATCTGAGGCCGGAGTTATTGGATAGTATGATTGAAATCTACAACCGCTGACCATCTTCCCCATTGCTGTACCAAAATGCCCCTGAACAAGAATAGTGTCAGGTTCTTTTTTATTTCCAGATAGCGAATGTGAAAATCCTACGAATTTCTCAGTAGCATAGTCATGTGAGAAAATTGCAGCCTGTTTATTAATCTCGGCAACAAGTGGTTTTTTTGCAAATATAGAATCAAGTGATCTTAAGAGAGAAGCAACAGGCATTTGGATTATGCCCAAAGACAATGAGACTCCAAGAACGTTGTACATTCGAACAAGCCCGCGTAGTTTTGGATTTTGAGTTTTCTCTGAAAGGTCAGCAAGCAATCCTTTAAAAGATACAGGGTATAGATGGACTCCTTTTTCTTTTGCTATCTCTAAAACTCCGGGAATTGTAAATGGTTTGTTCTTTGATTCAAGGAATTTGTGCAGTCTTTCCTTAAAATAATCATCCAAGGTAGGCACGTCATTAGTGGTGGTTTTTTCCAAATCTGAATCATAGACAATTCCACCACCTGCTGCAACCTCATCAAAATGCCGAAATATTGTTTCAGCATCAAAGGATGCCATCAGGGTCACATCATTAACATTGGAATGAATTTTTTGATCAGATACGCGTACTGTAAAGTAACTGTGCTCGCCTTTGATATTTGAATAGAATTCACGCTTCCCAAATACATGATATCCCATTTCAGCGCAAACCTTTGAGAAGACGTTTGCGCCAGATTCCACACCACTGCCCTGCGGGCCTCCAATTAGCCAACTAAAATCAATAGAACCCATAGATTATTCTCCATTTTTCATTATTAATAATACATCGGATAAAAATTCCTAACCACCCGTAGCTGCATCAAACAATGCACATTCGCATTTATCTCGTTCGCCACAATAAGGACACACACAGACGCATTTTTCAATAGAATTACCGCATTCGATACAGATTGCAAATTCGTCATCGTCACTAGTCGAGGGCATGATGAGTCTAGAAAGAAATCGTATAAATGGTTTGAGATAAACTCACAACTAATGGAAAAAAAACGCATCTTCCTTACAAGACGATTGCATGATTTTGCATTAAAAGAGCTGAAGGAAAAATATCACGTTGAAGTTCATTCGGGAAAGATTCCAATTCCAAAATCAAAACTGCGATCAAAGATTAAAGATATTGATGGCCTGATTTGTTTTCCATATGACAGGATAGACAGTGAACTAATTGAGACGGCAAAGAATCTCAAAGTGATAAGCACATACAGCGTAGGATTCGATCATATAGATACAAGATGTGCAAAGAAAAACAAGATTCGTGTTGGATACACACCCAAGGTATTAACTGATGCCACAGCAGATCTTGCATTCTCACTAATGACAGATATCCTTCGCAGAGTATCTGAAGGAGATAGAATAATTCGTTCAGGAAGATGGACTGTGATTTATGGAGCGTACGACTACGTAGGATGGGACCTTCAGGGAAAGACTCTGGGGATATTTGGCTTAGGTAGAATAGGGAGTACCCTGGCAAAACGAGCAAATGCATTTGACATGAAAATTATTTACCATAACAGAAAGCCAATTCCAAAAAGTATGGAAAAAAAACTCAATGTGAGATATGCCACATTTGACAAGCTGATTTCAAACAGCGACATCATATCAATTCATGTGCCACATACAGAGCACACAGACAAGTTGTTTGATAAGAAGATATTTGCCAAGATGAAGAGAACCGCATTTCTAGTAAACACCGCACGTGGAAAAATAATTAATGAAAAAGACTTGGTAGAGGCATTGAAGAAAAAAACAATTGCAGGTGCGGCACTTGATGTATTTGAAAAAGAGCCAATAGACAAGAATCACCCACTAACAAAATTACAAAACGTTGTGTTAGCGCCACACATAGGAAGCTCCACCGAAGAGACCAGAACAAAAATGGCGCAGCTTACAGTAAAGAACTTGAACTTGGGAATAAATGGTAAAAAACCAATCTATTCTGTAGGGTATTGAAAAAAACAGGCATACTTTTCTAAAGAAAAAACTGTGTAGTTTTTATATCTAAATCAGATTGTATAGTTGGATTGAAAAAATTCAAACATACAAATGAAGAATTAGAATTAGCTAGACTCCAATCTGAAAAAGAGAAGAAAAAAAGCAATTAGATCAATAACATTTTTCTCCTTGTCTTTTTCAGGCAAGGTTTTTTTTAAAACTTGACTGTAGAACCAAATTTTTGAGATAGTGAATCATAAAGATTCTTTCGTGTCAGATCAAGATTGTTATTTTCATCATACATTTTTGTAAAAAATGCAGCCAATACCCTCTGATCATACTCATCAAAGAAGAATACCCCATAGCTGGTTCTTTCTGGCTTTTCTTCGGTCACAAATTTGCATGATCTAATCAATTCAGAGTTAATGTGCATGTGTGCAGGACCATCGTTATCACCGATCGTTATCCATTTTTCTTTCTGTTTTATAGACATAGAATTGCTTCTGATCTCACTTATTGCAGTGTTATTCCGGATTATAAGCAAGACATCATCATGCCTTACAATTTCAGACAAAATATCAAATAACATGAAATAATCCACGAGACAAAATTATTTCAATTTTTTTGGTTTTCAGTCCAATTGTATAAAATCGTCTGAATTACCATGAATACAGTCTGTTCCAACAGCCTTTAGTTGTGAGAAACTAATCTTACCAGATGGGATTTTACCCTCATTTTGAAGAATGTGCACCTTGCCTGAGACAACGTGTTTGTGTTTATCACAAGTCACACCTACCATATATTCATCTTTATCAACTACAATTGAGACGATAAATTCAGGGGGATTGACGCATTGTTTTTTTTCCTCCATAACAGAGCATTTGTCAGGTAACACGTTTTTTGAAAAGTTTTATGTGATATTAATTGATTGTTACGCATTCAATTTAATATCGAGCAAATTGAAATAAGTGTAAAGTTGGCACATAATTTTGACATTGTAATTATTGGTGGCGGAATTCTTGGAACATCCATTTCATATTTTATGTCATTTCTAAACAAATCAAAAAATATTGCAGTAATAGAACAAGCACCTGATGTTGCATTTCATACCAGTGGAAGAAATACTGGAAAAGTTCATGCACCATACTTGTACAATCCTGAAAAGAAAAAGCTCTTTGCAAGAGCAGCGTTTCACGGATATGATATGTGGGAGGAATATGCGAAATTGCACAATTTGCCGTTTAAAAAAGACGGAGTAATTGAGGTTGCTTTAGATAAGAAAGGAACCACGGTTCTTGAAAAATATCTCAAGTGGGGAAAACAAAATGGATTAGATGACAAAGACATTGAAATAATAGATAAATTTGAAATGAAAAAAAGAGAGCCTGAAATAAAATGTGAGGCAGCACTCTATGTACACAGAGATGGGTCTGCAGACTATTCAGTATTTACAAAGCACATAATGAAAGACAGCAAGAGCGAAGGAACCAAATTTCTCATAGACACCAGAGTAACTGGAATAAAAAAGGAAAACGACATGTGGAAAATAACACTGAATGGAGAACATGAGGTATTTGCGAAATTTCTGATAAATGCTGCAGGGGGAGAAGCTGTGGATATTGCACACAATGCAGGAGTTGCAAAAAACTTTACAGACGTACACTTTAGAGGCGAATATTGGAAAGCTCCAGAGGAATATCGCAATTTAACAAAAACAAGCGTATATTCAGTTCCAGAATTCCCAGATTATCCATTTTTGGATCCTCATTGGATAATCAGAGTTGATGGAAGTTGTGAAATAGGACCAAATGCAGTTCCTGTGTTTAGTCCATACGGGTACAACAAAATAGAAAACATCAAGGAGTTCATTCCAAAAATGCTTGAAATGCTTGGCTCAGGTGCAAGAAAAGCAATTTTAGACAAACAGTTTCAAGAACTTGCAATTAATGAGATACGATCATCAATGTCAAAATCCACGATGATTGAGAGAGTCAAAAGATTCCTTCCAAGAATAGAGGCAGATAAAATTACACAGAAAGGTACTGCTGGAATTAGATCATCTGTGATCGACGAAGATGGAAAGTTTGTTCCAGATGTAATTTTTGTTGACGGGGATGCATCATTTCATGTCTTGAATTACAACTCGCCTGGAGCTACAGGAGCATTACCTATTTCTGCACACATTGTAAACCATTTAATAAAAACAGGGATGGTTGCCAGTAAAAATTCGAATGATCAATGTGGAATATGGAAATTCAGCAAGATAATTGAAAAGATTGAGAAATAAGATGGCGCCGGGAGTGATTAATAACATTTTCTGTAAGCACAATGAGTGAAAAAATTACCAATTA
>PFFZ01000038.1:0-420 GCA_002781805.1 Nitrosopumilales archaeon CG15_BIG_FIL_POST_REV_8_21_14_020_37_12 | reverse complement strand
AATGGGATTTTTCTGGAGTTTTACTAGTAGATTGGAAGATTTATCTTATAAATTCAGAAATTGAGTTCAAATCTTGTGAATTCGTTTTTTAATTTGCCAGACAGTTATTGTAGGGGCAACAACATACATTCCAACAATTAGTCCCAATGTAGATACACCATAGAAGATAACATCAATCTCTGAATCCTCTGCTAGAGTCATAATGGAAAGAGTTGAAATCATAGGAGTAATGAAAATCTTGACTGCTTCTTTGAACAGTTCATTTTCATTTTCTAGCTGTGCAATCTCAGGTGAAAAGGAATAGTATATGGTATTGAATTCATTCATGAATAATGTTCCTGAATATGTGCTAAGAAGAACATTGTCTCTAATTTCTCTTAACATCTGAACTTGAGGAGTTAATTCTGAGCCATACGAGGC
>PFFZ01000019.1:189-5085 GCA_002781805.1 Nitrosopumilales archaeon CG15_BIG_FIL_POST_REV_8_21_14_020_37_12 | reverse complement strand
GAATAATCGGATTGACTGTAATTGCAGTTGGGACTTCGTTGCCTGAATTGATCACATCTATGATTGCAATAAAAAAAGGTCATGCAGATATCGGGATTGGTAATATTATTGGTAGCAATGTCTATAACATTTTGATGATTATGGGTGTGACTTCTGTAATTGCGGGTGTGGCAATTGTGGATCAAGTATTTTATGATTATGCCATAATGATTGCTTTTAGTCTTGGTCTGTTTGCTGTAATGTTGAAAGGCATAATCACTAGATCTATGGGTATTGGTTTATCTGTCGCATACGTGTTCTATCTTATATCTGGTTTTCTGCTTGACTAGTCTAAAAAACACCTAAAATCGTATTTTATTTGACTATTTTAGATTGAGATTGTCTTGATGCCTTCTGCTTTGATTGAGGGTGTGATTGAAGACAATGATGCCCACTGTAGAACGTTTTTCTGGTTATTCCCAATTGCGGTTATGTTTTGCAATAATTCAAGTAAATTGTGAACTATTCTTACTGGCTTTGCTGGATTTTTGATCTCCCCGTTTTCTATTATTCTAATTCCACTTCTTGCAGTACATGAAAAATCTCCTCTAATTGGATTAATTGCGTATGTGTACCACAATCTTCCTACTACTAATCCATGTCTTGTATCTTTTATCATGTCTTCTTGTGATGTATTTCCTGAATTAATTTTTAAATTATGAGGTGATGACATTGGAATTGCTTCTGAACTCCTTCCAAATGGTAAGCCTGGTCTTGATGCATTTCCAGTTGATTTTTTATTTTCCTTAAAACTATCAAAAAGATTTGAGAATGTATTTTTAAAAATTCCTTTTTCTATTAAATAATTGACATCTGTTTTAATTCCTTCATCATCGAATGGTTTTGTTCCAATTCCTTGAGGAATATGTGGATCGTCAATTAGATTAAAATCATCCACTGAAATTTTGTCTTGAAAATTATTTTGAAAACAGCTTTTTCTCTCCGAAAATGTTTTAAAATTAAAATTTGATGCAAATACAAACGCTAGCATTTCTCCCATTGAATATGGCTCAAAAATTATAGTTTGAATATCATCATTGCATTTTTTTGGATTGATTGACTCAATACACATTGTCTTGGCGTCTATCCCTATTTTCTCTGCAGGAAATTTATCTAATGTCCTGCAACATTCCTGTCCTATTCCTGACACTGGAAAATTTCCACTTTCTGAATCTGCATTAATTGTTCCAGAAATGTATGTAGCTTTATCTTTTAATTCTAATCCGTTGGAATTTGAAATTTCAAAATGCTCAGAAACAATATTTAGTGATCCTGAAATCGTACAAACTTCCTTGTTTTTTGCCGAATTTATCATAGTTTGTGCGATATCGATGGCCTCTGTATCTGAAATCTGCTCTAGTTTCTTATCGAAAACTCCTTCAATCTCATTAAATTTGGTTGTATGTGGTAAAGATCTCCAAAAACTTGGTTTGATGTGAGTTAAAATCCTTAGTGATTTTTCAATCTCATTTTCAATATCATTGGAATTATTTGTCTGAAACGATGAGATTCTTTTTTCGTGAATCAATCTTATTCCAAAACTCTCATCGAAATTTTGTTTAACTTCTGCTATTTCTGATTCTGTGATTCTTATGGTTGTAATTTTCTTTTTAATGCATACTATTTCGCATTCGTCGATTTTGAATTTTTCAGAATATCTTAGTGCCTTGTCGCAGGCAGACAATTATTTTCTCCTTGGATTTGTGTATTGAAATTTATTTATCTTTATCAATTCTGCATATGACCCAAACTGTGCTGTGTCGTTAATCATATCCAGTCCTTCCTCCACCTCGCTCTCATTATCGAATATGTGCAGTTTTTTGTAATTGGTATTTCTTTCAGCTGGGATTCTGCCTATTTCTTTGATCATTCTTCTAATTTCTTTTGGTTTTAGTAACTGTCCGTATTCAGATCCTGCTGATGTTGAAATACTTTCATTAATCAATGTGCCTCCAAAATCATTGGCCCCCCACTTGAGTAGCAACTGAGACATTTTTTGTCCCTCTTTGACCCACGACATCTGAATGTTGTTTATGTGATTGTTCAGCATAATTCTTGCAATTGCATGTGTTAGCAAAACATCATTTCCACTTCCTCCTTGTTTAATTCCTTCATGTAGTTGGTGTTTGTACATGGGTGCTTCATTGTGTACAAAATTTAAAGGCACAAATTCAGTAAATCCACCGGTTTCTTTTTGAATGTCTCGTAGTTTTACGATGTGGTTAATTCTATCTTCGTAAGTCTCAACATGCCCAAACATCATAGTGGATGTAGTGTTAATTCCAATCTTGTGAGCTGTTTTGATCACTTCGATCCAATCCTTGACGCTGATTCTTCCTGGTGAAATTTTGTCACGCAGTGGTTGCTCTAAAATTTCTGCCGCAGTTCCAGGTAATGTGTTGACTCCTGCATCTTTTAACCTCTTTAAATACTCTGAAATTGAGATCTTGGATCTTGCTGCTCCGTACAACACCTCTTCGGGTGAAAAACCATGAATGTGGATGTCTGGAATCTCTTTTTTTATCTCTCTGCAAATATTTTCATACAAACTTGCATCCATATCTGGTGGAAGCCCTGCCTGAATACATACTTCTGTTGCACCTAAACTGTGTGCTTCCTTTGCACGCCTGACTATCTCCTCGGTGGGTAGAAAATAACCTTCTTCTTCTCTAAAGTCTCTACTAAATGCGCAAAAACCACATTGCTTTATACAGACATTTGTGAAATTGATGTTTCTATTTACCACATATGTGACCGTGTCTCCAACTCGTTTCTTTCTGATTTCATCAGCTACCATTCCGATTAAATGAAAGTCGAGCCCTGATGCATTATACAATCTTAATCCCTCCTCAGCTGAAATTTCTCTTTCTGAAAGTGACTTGTTAAGAATATCCACAATTTGCGGATCTGCATTTTTAAATAACGATTCTATATTTACACTCATCTCCAATATCCCTCTTTCACCAATCCTTCTTCATTTTCAATTACTGCCATCTTATCTCTTAACTCTTTGGTAATAAATGAAAAAAATTCTGGATATGCCGGAAATCTGCATTTCAGATTAAAACCTGCCTTTTTTGAATTTTCTTTTATTTTGTTTATTTCTGGCCATGTAAATTCAGGATTTACATAGTCTGGTGTGAGTGGTGATATTCCTCCCCAATCATTTATTCCCACCGTTAGAAAACTATGATATGACTTGGGTGATAAATTCGGTGGAATTTGTATGTTCATTTCTGGCATTATTATTCTTGATAATGCAACAATTACTTTGAAATACTCTTCATTTGCTGATGGAAAATTACTCATTCTTGTATCTGGCTTTGGTTGAAAATTTTGTAAAATAACTTCTTGAATATTTCCATACTTCTTGTGGATATTTTTTATCGCAAAAATTGAATGGATTATCTCCTCTGGCGTTTCGCCTATTCCTACAAGTATGCCTGTAGTCATTGGAATTTTTAGTCTTCCTGAATTTTCTAAAATTTCTATTCTTGTTTTAGGTCTCTTGCTGGATGCCAAATGATGAGGCATGCCTTTCTCTGTTAATCGTTCACTAATGTTTTCAAGCATTAGCCCCATCGATACATTTGTTTTTTTTAACTCCCTCATATCTGAAACTTCCAAATTACCTGCATTGGTGTGTGGGAATAACCCCTTTTCTATGGCCATTTCAGATACGTGAATCAGATATTCTGCAGTCGATCCAAATCCGTTTTCTTTGAGCCAGTTTCGCGCTTCTTTGTATTTTTGTTCTGGTGCTTCCCCTGTAACAAACAATGCCTCTACACATCTGTATTTTTTTGCAAGCTCAAGCAAACTCTTTACTTGACTTTTAGACATTAACGATAATTTTGAATCATCTGGTTCGGATTTATAGGTACAATACGAGCAAGAATCTCTACAAAGATTTACTAAATTTAAAAATACTTTTTTTGAAAAAGTAACTGTGTTCTTTTTGAATTTTGTTCTTAATTTTTGAGCAGCTAGAAACAATTCGTTAGGATCGTTTAATGCATTTTGATATATCTGCATTGCATCATCTAGTAGGATCTCCTTGTCATCTAAAACATTGTTTAAACTCTCGGAGTTTAACACAAGTTCGTTCAATAGAAATGACTCTTTTCTAGCAGTATTTATGCTTGATTCTCTTAACTTTCATTTGGTCTCTCTTGTAATGTTATTGTGATGTTTGTGGTTCTACCATCCCTTAGAATTTCCAATACCATTTCATCCCCTATTGATTTTGCTCTTTGAAGATGAATCAAAATATCATCAATCTTTCTTACCTCTATTCCATCCACTGACAAAATAATGTCTCCTCCTTTTGGATAGTTTACCCCTTCTATGGAAATTGTGCCGTCTGATCCACGAATTCCCGCTTTTGCAGCTGGACTGTCTTCAATAACGTTGATTACAAGAAATCCTACAGCGTCTTTTAGATTTAGTATTTTTGCCAAATCTGGATCGATGTCTCTACCTGAAATTCCAATCCATGGGTGATCATACTCTCCTTTACTGATTAGGCTGGGGACAATTTTTGCAATTGTTTTTGATGGAACTGCAAATCCTACTCCTGTAAATTCTCCGGTTGCTGATTGGATTGCCGTGTTTATTCCTACGACTTCTCCACGCATATTTAATAACGGTCCGCCAGAATTACCTGGATTAATTGCAGCATCTGTTTGAATTACATCTGGTATGGAATATCCTGAACCTGACGGTAACAGTCGTCCAAGCTGACTGACAATTCCTGATGTCATAGACCCTGATAATCCAAATGGATTGCCAATGGCTGCAATCGGTTCACCTACTTTGAGATTTGAAGAATCTCCTAATCCCAATGGATGAAGTAAT
>PFFZ01000019.1:0-176 GCA_002781805.1 Nitrosopumilales archaeon CG15_BIG_FIL_POST_REV_8_21_14_020_37_12 | reverse complement strand
TTACTTTGATTACTCCTATATCTGTAAATTTATCAACTCCAATTATCTCTGCATTATATGAACGACCATCAAGAAATGTGACTACTACCTTCTTTGCATTGTTGATTACATGGGAATTGGTGATGATGTGTCCTTTTTTATCAAAAACAAACCCTGATCCAACTCCATTCGAATTG
>PFFZ01000109.1 GCA_002781805.1 Nitrosopumilales archaeon CG15_BIG_FIL_POST_REV_8_21_14_020_37_12 | reverse complement strand
GATCCACTAAGTTGAGTATAACATCAAACTATCTTTTTCTTTTTTATTTTCTAATCTTTAGCGATACTGCAAACGCGCATATGATTATGGCAATTGCAAAATACATTACTGCAACATAGTCAAACACATATGCAATTCCACCAGCTACTGCCGGTCCTATTACTGTGGAGATGGAAACAGTAGAACTGAAGATGCCTGTTGATGTTGATCGTGGGTTGTTTTCCATCAAGTGAAAGTTTCCACCAATAAACAAAAATGCCCACGTGCCTCCAACCAATGCCATAAACGGCATTGCCATCCACCAATCTGTGATCAGTGCAAGTCCAACAAACACAAATGTAGTGCAACCAATGCCGATCTTAAACTTTGAAACATTTGAAATTTTTATTTTACTTGCCATCAGGTTCATCAGGGCAAATGCAGTCAACGTGTTTGCGACATATACGATTGAAATCTGGTACAACTCTGCCCCAAATCGCTCCATCAACATCAATGGAAGAATTGTCCATACTGATGCTGCACCAATGTGTCTTAGGAGCAGAGATGAGAATAGGAACTTGTTTTTCAAAATAACTTTTTTTGTGGTTCCCGGCTCAAGTTCCTTGTCTTGTAGCGTATTTGGCATCTTTAGTGTAAACAAAAATCCAATTAGAAATGACACTGCGCTTATTATGAAAATCAGTTTCACGTCATTTGCAAAGCCTGCAGCTGCAGTTCCTGCAAACCACCCCAGTGCATGAAACGAAATTACAGTGGCCGCACGCTTTTTTTCATTATTTGCCTCATAGGCGTATGTGATCATTGCTGGAATCATTATTCCGCTTGCAACTCCTGCTGCAATCCTGGCTAGAAATAACAGTGATATGTCTTCTGCAAAATAATGCAGTCCGAACGTTATGGCACATCCGATAAACCCAATTCTTATGAATTTGAGTCTGGTGCCTTTCTTGTCTGAATGCCTTCCAAAGTAAATCTCGGAGAGGATCTGCGCAAAACTAAACGATGCAACAATCAACCCTATCTCAAAAACAGATTCTGTCACTCCCTTTGCAAAAATGGGCATGAAGACAAATACTATGGAAATGCCGGCATGTTGAAAAAAAGTAGCACTACGAACTAAATTATTTAGCTGAACCTTTTGCATAAATGTACAGACAATTCCGCACAACCTAATTTCAACATACGTATAATTCCCCTGATTGAAATGATGATATTTCTCAAAAGAGTTAAACTCTCTGAAATCCTCTCAAAAACAAATTGACTGAAAAAGAACCATTCTTAGATGCACTTAAAAAACGAATTTTGCTTTTTGATGGCGCAATGGGTACTGAGATTCAAAAGTATGATCCAAAACCAGAAGATTTTCCAAATAATCAAGACGGGTTCAATGACGGTTTGGTTATTACTCACCCTGATTGGATAAAACAAATTCACCGAAATTATCTGGATGCTGGTGCAGATTGTATTGAAACTAACTCATTTGGCTCTAACAAAATAAAGCTTGACGAGTATGGTTTTGGTGACCAAACAGTAGAGTTTAACAAAAAAATCGCACAGCTTGCAGTTGATGTTTGCTCTGAATATACAGACAAACCAAGGTACGTGATTGGCTCGATGGGTCCGTCTGGTTACCTCCCAAGCTCAAACGATCCTGACTTGGGGCAAAAACCTCTTGATGAAATCAGAGATGCATTTGAACTCCAAGCTGAGGGGCTGATTCTTGGCGGAGTTGATGCGCTATTAATTGAAACGAGTCAGGATATTTTAGAAGTCAAACTTGTAATTGAGGCATGCCATGATGCTATGAAAAAAACTGGCAGAAAGGTTCCAATCATTGCAAACACCACACTAGACCAATACGGAAAGATGCTACTTGGCACGAATGTTCAGGCCGCATATACCACCGTCTCTGATATGGGAATTGATGTGTTTGGATTGAACTGCTCCACTGGGCCAATAGAGATGACTCCCAGCGTACAGTGGCTTGATGAGCAAAATGAGCATAATCTTTTAGTGGTTCCAAACGCAGGGATGCCTGAAAATCAGGGAGGCCATGCAGTATACAAAATGACTCCTGAAAAAATGGCATCTGCTTTGGGTGATTTTCTTAAACAATTCAAAAGAGTTCGAATAATTGGTGGCTGTTGCGGAACAAATCCGCAACACATTGCTGCATTACGCAAAGTAATTGACGAAAAAGCCAACTCTGTCGAGGGTTAAGTATTTAGAAAAACTTGGATATTTTATTACGTTGACAGTTCCTAGAGTTAGCTCTGCACTAAAGGCCGTGGATCTCAAGCAAGTTCCAGCTCCTTTGATCATTGGGGAGAGAATAAACACGCAGGGTTCGCGTAAGGCCAAACAGATGGTTCTAAATGATGATTATGACGGTCTTGTGGATTTAGCAAGAGCTCAAGTCGAGGATGGAGCTCATTGTCTTGATGTCTGTGTGGCAACAACAGAACGTTCTGATGAACGTGAGTTTATGTTAAATCTCGTAAAGCGATTGAGCTTGGAAATTGATGCGCCGTTAGTAATTGATTCAACCGATCCTGATGTCATCAAAGCAGTGGTTAGACAAATTCCTGGAAGGCCAATCATTAACTCTATTAATCTTGAAGGTGACGGCAGTCGTTTTGAGAAACTTGCTCCAATCATGGCAGAGTACGGGCTGCCTGCAATTGCATTGTGTATTGGTCCCAAAGGGATGGCAAAAACACCCCAAGAAAAGCTAGAAACAGCAGAACTGCTTTTTGAAACAGGAAAAAAATATGGGCTTAAGATTGAGCAATTTATTTTCGATGTTCTGACATTTACCCTTGCAACAGGCGAGGATGAATTTCTTGATGCTGGAAAAAATACTTTGGAAGGGATACGTCTGGTCAAAGAAAGATTTCCAAACTCCTTTACAACCCTGGGATTGAGCAACATCAGCTTTGGGCTCGTTCCCTATGCAAGAAAAATTCTAAATTCTGTATTTCTATATCATGCAGTAAAATCTGGATTGGATACTGCAATAGTTAATGCAAAGGAGATAATTCCTTATGGTGAGATTGATCCTACAGAAAGGAAGCTTGCCGAAGATCTAATCTTTAACACCCATCTCAATGCCCTCTCTGAGCTGATTTCGTATTTTGCAAAGACTGGACCTCAAGGTGGCAGTGCATCTAAAAAGATAGACGTTGATCCTTCATGGCCTCCTGGGAAGCGAGCCAATTTCAGAATTGTGAATAGACTCAAAGACGGAATTCAGAATGACGTGGTATCTGCAATTGCTGAGAAGATTGGCAAAAATGAGATCATTGTAAATAATGCCGGTGTCTTGTCCCTTGATGCCCTACCTGAAGTGACTCATGATGGCGCAATTAGGACTCTAAATGAGGACTTGCTTCCTGCAATGAAGGAGGTGGGTGACAAGTTTGGTTCTGGAGAACTGATTTTGCCATTTGTGTTAAAGTCAGCCGAATGTATGAAGGCCGCAGTTGGAGAACTGGAAAAATACCTTGTAAAAGAAGAGGGCTCTAGCAAGGGAAAACTTGTCCTTGGGACTGTTTATGGTGATGTTCATGACATTGGAAAAAACCTTGTAAAGACAATTTTTCAGAATAACGGATACACTGTTTATGATTTGGGCAAGCAAGTCCCATTGCAAAAATTTCTTGAAAAAATTGATGAGGTAAAACCAGACGCAATAGGACTTTCTGCACTCTTGGTGTCTACCTCAAAGCAGATGCAGTTCTTTGTAGAGCATGCTCGAAAAAACAACATGAGTATACCAATCCTGTGTGGCGGTGCTGCAATAAACAGCAATTACATAAATCGAATTGCAAAAGATGGCGGAATTTACGAGCCAGGTGTGTTTTACTGCAATACTATGTTTGAGGGATTAAAAACGATGGATGCCTTGGTATCAGATCAAAAAACCAAACTCCTGTCTGACTGGAAGGCAAAACTGGAAAACTGGAAAGAAAGATCTACGCCCGTAGTTGACACTGCCAATCTTCCAAGGAGTAAAACCAAGCCTGTAACCCCTCCATCCGCCCCTGTCATTGGCAGTCCGATTAGACTAAAGGGTGAGCAAATCAAAATGAGTGAGGTTTGGGAGATGATTGACAAAAAGTCTTTGTTCAAACTGTCTTGGGGGTTGAGAGGAAAGGCCGGCTCTGAATCCGAGGCTGATCATGAAATCCTTCTTAACGAATGGAAGATTCGAATAATTCGTGAGAAACTATTCGAGCCTGAAATCGTTTATGGATATTTCAGGTGCCACAACAGAGATGGAAAATTAGTCGTTGAAAAAACAAACGGTGATGTGGTTGAATTTGATTTTCCACGCTCTACAAAATCTCACCATTTGTGCCTTACTGATTATTTTGGCAGCGATGATGTTGTTGCGTTTCAATCAGTAACTGTTGGAAATAGGGTTGCCGAAATTATTGAAACCTGGAATAAAGAAGACAAGTACACTGACGCTTACTATCTGCATGGCTTGGCAGTTGAAGTTGCAGAGGCATTGGCAGAATGGACCAACAGAAGAATCAAGTCTGAATTGAATCTTGGCGCAAAAGGTGGTCTTAGATACAGCTGGGGATTTCCAAGCTGCCCTGATGTTGCACAGCACCATCTGGTATGGAAGTTACTGGAGCCTGAGAAATCCGGAATGACTCTGACTGAATCTGGACAGATAATTCCTGAGCAGTCAACTGCGGCAATAGTAGTACATCATCCGGAATCAGAATATTTTGTACTCTAAATTTTTTTTAGGGTTTCTTTTGCAAACGCAAAATCACTTGGCGATGTGATTAGAACATCCCCTGATATCTGGTGAATTTCTTTTATGAACTCTGCAGGGGTGTCCTTGTACTCTGACCAATCAAGATTCAAAAATTTTGCCGAACCTTCATTTTTCTCTGAGGGGAGCAAAATACATGGTATGACCCTGAATCCTTGCAGTCTTAATTTCTCTGAGATTCTCTTGACTTGTTGGGATGAATGGATTACCTGAGTCATAAAACCTGACGGCGCGGCTGTTATTTTTTTTTGTATTTTTTCAAAGTTTGGGTTGCTAGGAAGAGAAAGAAACAATTTTACCTTACCATAAAACTCTGTTTTGCTTATGTCCTGTACCACCTGACTTGGAATCAATCCAGAATCATACGGATTGTCCTTTGAAGGATCCC
>PFFZ01000001.1:21644-23314 GCA_002781805.1 Nitrosopumilales archaeon CG15_BIG_FIL_POST_REV_8_21_14_020_37_12 | reverse complement strand
TACAATTACTGTTAGAAAGATAAAGGCAGTGGCCGCCGAGAAAGTGGTGGTTGCACCATTGGAAGCAATTCCTCCAATTGATGAGCGCTATCTTGCAGATGCCTTGGAGAGCGTTCCATTAATCAAAGGAGATAATGTCATGGTCCCATATTTTGGTGGCCGTTTGACTTTTCAGGTAATTGGAGTTACACCTGCAGCTGATGCAGTATTGGTTACACAAAAAACAGTCTTCCACATTGCAGAAAAGGGAGAAACATTACGCGGAGTCCCTCAAGTTACTTATGAAGACATTGGGGGTTTGACTGATGAAATTAAAAAGGTCAGAGAGATGATCGAATTACCATTAAGACATCCAGAGATTTTTGAAAAGTTAGGAAT
The DNA here is from genome assembly GCA_002781805.1 of Nitrosopumilales archaeon CG15_BIG_FIL_POST_REV_8_21_14_020_37_12. Taxonomy (GTDB): domain Archaea; phylum Thermoproteota; class Nitrososphaeria; order Nitrososphaerales; family Nitrosopumilaceae; genus HKST03. Next base: position 22,936 of record PFFZ01000001.1, on the reverse strand, counting down.
TGAAGCTCCAAAGGGAGTCTTGTTGTATGGACCTCCAGGTACCGGCAAGACATTACTGGCAAAGGCCGTTGCAAATGAAAGCAATGCACACTTTATCAGCATCTCAGGACCTGAAATCATGAGCAAGTTTTATGGCGAAAGCGAAGCTAGGCTAAGAGAAATATTCAAAGAAGCCAGAGAAAAATCACCATCAATTATCTTTGTTGATGAAATTGATTCCATTGCACCAAAAAGAGAAGAAGTAACCGGCGAAGTGGAACGCAGAGTTGTATCTCAAATGTTATCATTAATGGATGGCCTGGAAGCCAGAGGTAAGGTAATAGTAATTTCTGCAACAAACAGACCGAACGCGATAGACCCTGCACTTAGGAGACCAGGAAGATTTGACAGAGAGATAGAGATCAAGGTGCCTGACAAAAAGGGAAGAAAAGACATTCTTGCAATACACAGTAGAAACATGCCACTGTCTGATGACGTGGATTTAGACAAGATTTCATCAGTCAGTCACGGGTATGTCGGAGCAGACTTGGAATATTTGTGTAAAGAAGCTGCAATGAAGTGTCTTAGAAGATTGCTTCCAGAATTAAATCTCGAGGAAGAAAAGATACCTCCAGAGACACTTGATAAACTAATTGTAAATCATGAAGATTTCCAAAGAGCTCTAATCGAAGTAACACCTTCAGGAATGAGAGAAGTTTTCATTGAAAACCCAGACGTAAAATGGGATGATGTTGGCGGTTTGGAGGAAGTAAAGCGTGAGCTTCAAGAGGCTGTAGAATGGCCAATGAAGTATCCCGGGCTATATGACAAACTTGGACACAGAATGCCAAGAGGAATTTTGTTACACGGTCCAAGCGGAACTGGCAAGACATTGCTGGCAAAGGCCGTTGCAACACAAAGCGAAGCTAACTTTATCTCAGTCAGAGGCCCCGAGCTGCTTTCAAAATGGGTCGGTGAGTCAGAGAGAGGAATCAGAGAGATCTTCAAGAGAGCAAGACAGTCAGCCCCATGTGTAGTATTTTTCGATGAGATTGATTCTATTGCACCAATACGAGGTGCAGGAGGCGAAACTGCCGTTACAGAAAGAGTCGTAAGTCAACTACTAACAGAGTTAGATGGAATGGAGAACATGCATGGAGTTGTTGTCCTAGCTGCCACAAACAGGGCAGACATGATCGATCCTGCATTGTTGAGACCAGGAAGATTTGACAAAATCATTCAGATCCCATTGCCAGACAAGGAAAGCAGAAAGAGCATCTTGAGAATCAACGCAGAGAAGATTCCGGCAATCA
>PFFZ01000001.1:19454-21553 GCA_002781805.1 Nitrosopumilales archaeon CG15_BIG_FIL_POST_REV_8_21_14_020_37_12 | reverse complement strand
TACAGCAGTGTCCCTGGTAATTCACGAATTCCTAGACGCCCATCCAGATGTCAAGGACGTTGAGAAGAAGAGCATTGATGCCAAAGTAACAATGAAGCACTTTGAAGAGGCAGTAAAGAAAGTAAGAGAGCAAAAAGACCTCAAACTGGGCGAGAAACTAGTAGCCTCCTATTACAGGTAGTTTTTATTAAATAGCCCAAACTAATCCTCGTAAATGTCTGATTTTAAAGGATATACTGGCAAGTCACTGGATTTTCTAAAAAAGAACAACATCAATGTGGGAGATTTTGTAAAAATCAGTTCAGACATAACTTACTCTGGAATCATCATGCCAAGATATGAGCACAGTGATGACAAGCACCTTGCTCTCAAACTAAAGAGCGGATACAACATAGGATTAGAACTAGAAAAGATTGAAAAGATTGAAAAGATTCAATCCAAAGAAAAAAAGAGCGAGGCCAGAGAAAATTTTGAGAAAGATCCTGCATTGCCAAAGATTCTCCTGCTATCTACAGGCGGAACCATAGCAAGCAAAGTAGATTACAGGACCGGAGCAGTAACTCCAGTTTTAACAGCTGAGGAATTAAATTCATCAGTGCCAGAGCTTGCCGAGATTGCAAATGTCGATGCAGAGGTGCTATTCTCAGAGTACTCTGAAAACATAACGCCGCAACACTGGCTGAAAATCGCTGAAAAGATTGACACGTATTCCAAATCAGACTATTCGGGAATCATAATTGCTCACGGAACAGATACAATGCATTATACCTCATCATTTCTATCATTTGCCTTATCAGGATACCCAATTCCAATTGCGCTTGTCGGCTCACAAAGATCCTCAGATCGCGCATCATCTGATGCTGCATTGAACCTGATTGGGGCTGTGCGATTTTTGCTAGAATGCAACACAAACGGAATCTTTGTAGTTATGCATCAAGATGAAAATGATGAAGCCATTGCCTGTCATTTTGGAACAAGAGTGAGAAAGAACCACACAAGCAAACGTGGCGCATTTCAAACAGTAGGAGGGGATCCGGCATTCATTGTCATAAACGATGCAGTCCACAGAAATAATCCAAAGGAATTTTTCAAAGAAAAGACATATCAACCAAAAATCAATCTAAAAACAAACGTGGCACTAGTAAAATATCATCCTGGATATGATCCTGAACTGTTTGAAAAAATTTTAGACATAGATTACCAAGCAATAATTTTCGAGGGCACCGGACTAGGACATGTTGGAAAAACAATGTATGATAAGATACAGAAAGCACATGAAAGAGGTATTTTTCTAGGCATGACGTCTCAGTGCATTGACGGGAGAGTCAGGATGACTGTATATGAGAGTGGCAGAGACTTGATGAATTTAGGCATCATACCTCTGGAAGACATGATTCCCGAAGTGGCACTGGTAAAGGCAATGTGGGCCACAGGAAATTACAACGATAACAAAGAGGTAAAGAAAGTAATGCTCCAAGAGATTGCATCAGAGTTATCAAACTGAGTGAATGTGACATGTCGGAATTTTCTATAAGAGATATAGGCCTCAAAGTCGGACTGGAGATACATCAGCAGTTAGCCACTAACAAAAAACTGTTTTGTAACTGTCCACCAATAGAGTCAGACGAATACACCATTAAATTTCAAAGAAAGTTAAGAGCAGTAAAAAGCGAGCTAGGCGAGTACGATCCTGCAGCGTTGTTTGAGAAATCAAAATCAAAAACAATCATGTACTATGCAAACCCACAAAGCAGCTGCCTTGTGGAACAAGACGAAGAGCCGCCACACAACATAGATGAAGATGCAAAAAAACTTGCCCTGATCATTGCCTCGTCATTAAAATCAAACATATTTTCAGAGATATACCCAATGAGAAAAACAGTGATTGACGGCTCAAACACGACTGGATTCCAAAGGACAATGCTAGTTTCCCAGGGAGGGTTTATTGAGGTAAACAATGAAAAAATCGGAGTTCAATCAATATGTCTAGAAGAGGATGCGGCAAAACTTCTTGGCGACAAAGGATCAATCCGAGAGTACAGCTTAGATCGTCTAGGTGTGCCGCTAGTCGAGATTGCACTAGAGCCAGTTGAGGGGGA
>PFFZ01000001.1:15702-19374 GCA_002781805.1 Nitrosopumilales archaeon CG15_BIG_FIL_POST_REV_8_21_14_020_37_12 | reverse complement strand
CCATCAGACAAGATGTAAACGTGTCTGTAAAGAACGGCGGCGGAGTCGTAGAAGTCAAAGGAGTACAACAGTTAGACCAGCTAGAAAAAGTAATAGAATTTGAGGCCAAGAGACAGCATGGATTAATCAAGATTGCTGAAAAAATTAATGAATCAAATTTTGACGATATCTCAGACAAGGACGTTTATGAAATCACAGACCTGTGGAAGGAATGCAAATCTAAAATCATTCAAAAAGCGTTAAGCGATGAATTCACAATCAAGGCAATACATATCAAGAATTTTGGAGGACTCTTTGGATACTCGCCTTATGAGGGCATACGCTTAGGAAAAGAGATAGGTCAACTGGTAAAATTTTTTGGAATTGGCGGAGTATTTCACTCAGATGAATTGCCAAATTACGGAATTGATGAAAATGATATATCAATTGTAAAAAATGCACTAAATGCAAAAGAGCAAGACGCATTCTTAATCATCGCAGCTCCAATAAACAAGATTGATTTTGTGATTAACTCCATAATTAATAGAATCAGAGAAGCAAAGAAAGGAGTACCTGCCGAAACCAGGTTAGCAACTCTTGCAGGAGAGACACTGTTTCTCAGACCCCGTCCTGGAGCATCAAGAATGTATCCTGAAACAGACATTCCCCCCATAATCATTACACAAGATGAATTAGATTTTGCTAAAAACAACATTCCAAAATCATGGGACGAATCACTTGAAGATCTAAAAGTAAGATATAACTTGAATCAGCAGCTATCTGAGCAGATCTTTGACTCTCCATACATGGAGTTGTTTGAAAAGATAATTGACAAAGTCAAAGTAAATCCCACATTTGTTGCATCAGTTCTTTGCTCATCCATTACGAATCTTGAGCGAAATGGATTAAACCCGCAGTTGATGTCAAGCACGGAGATTTTGAAATCATTTGAACTACTAGATGCAGGAGAGATTGCAAAGGAATCACTAGAGATAATTTATGAAAATATAATGTCTGGAAAGGCAGGCACTGTCGAGGACGCCATAAAAAACACGTCTATTGAGACCATAAGTCAGGATGAATTAGGCCAGATTTTGGAAAATATTGTCAACAATAACAAAAGTATCGTGGAAAATCAAAAAGAACGCGCAATGGGCCCATTGATGGGAATTGCCATGAAGGAGCTCAGAGGGAAGGCATCAGGTGAAATGATCAATGCAATCCTATTACAAAAAATCAAGAATGCCATAAAAAACAATTAGGTTGTATGCGGGAAGTGGGATTTGAACCCACGAACTCCTAGAAGATAAGGATCTGAACCTTACGCCGTTGACCAGGCTGGGCGACTCCCGCATTGAGAAATTTCTAGATCTAGAATAAGTTTCTTTATTATAGTGTTCCAGCCATCAATAACAAAAAGGCAAATGTTGGGAATGGAGTATAATGAAATCTATTGCAATAACTGTAAAAAAGTGGTAGGCAGGTATAACGTAAAATTTTACAATGAGGACAAGGTGGGAGAGCTGATAAAAACCAGTCATGAAACACATGTCAAAAATGGACACCATCTAGTAATTAGAAAATTTGAGAAATAGCCCGACGTAATTGCTGAGATGAACCTAGAAACCCTTTCTCAAACATGTTTGTTCCGTGTCTGATTCAGTGACATCTGCAAGAACGTCATCCTACCTAAAGCGATTCCAGTGATGCACCTATTCAAATGATTTTTCAAATTCATCCAAGAGTGATTTTTGATGCTTGCTGAGCTTTTTTGGAATATTGACAACCAACCTGACATATTGGTCTCCACGACTCTTGGAATTCAAGTGAGGGACTCCCTTTCCCTTGAGTTTAATGATGGTGTTTGGCTGACTGCCAGACTCTACCTTGATTTTTTCACTGCCATCCAAAGTCGGGACTGTGACTTCACGCCCCAGAGCTGCATCAACCATAGAGATATCCTGATCATAGAAAATATCCATCCCATCCCTCTTAAACTTGGAATGCGGTTGAACTCTAATTCTTACAATTAGATCACCATTTAGTCCTCCAGGAATTTCATTTCCCTCATTTGGAATAGTGTAATCCCCAGAATCTACACCGGGTGGAATATCAAATGATATTTTTTTATGCCCTTTTTTCTTGGTGTGTCCTTTACACTCACTGCATGGCGTCTCTATAATAGAGCCTTTTCCCCTACAAGCAGAACACGGCTCTACCGTAACAAAAGACGCAAATCCCATGCTCCTACTCTTTCTAACTTGACCCTGGCCATTACATGAGGAGCAGGTCTTCTTGCTAGTGCCAGGCTTGCACCCAGTCCCATTACACGTATCACATTTAATCTCTTTTTGCAAGTCAATCTCCATCTTTTTTCCATGCAGTACGTCCTCAAGAGTTATTGATGTTTCAAAAAGAATGTCAGAGCCCCGTTGCTGTCTTGATCTAAATCCACCGCCTCCAAAAATCGATTCAAAAATCGAGTCAAATCCCGCACCTCCTCTTCCAAAGAGATCACTAAAGTCAGATCCTGCGCCCTGAAAGATATCATCGCTGCTATATCGCCCATCAACGCCTGCATGTCCATACTGATCATACACTCTTCTTTTTTCAGGATCAGAGAGGACTCCGTATGCCTCAGAGATTTCCTTGAAATGCTCTCCGGCATCAGATGACTGGTTTCTGTCCGGATGGAACTTTAGGGCTAATTTCCTGTATTGTTTTTTTATTTCATCAGTTGAGCTGGTTTTGGAGACGCCTAAAACCTCATAATAATCCCTTTTTGCAGCCATGATTCATCCTTTTAATTATAATCTAAGCAAGTAATGTAAAGTTAGTTGCTTTTTGTCTCATCACTAGATGATTTAGAGGCATCTTGATCTGTCCCTGCACCCTGTTGGCTTTCCGCTCCCGGAGGAGGTGTGACATTTTTGTAAAGCTCTGTTGTGACTTCGTTTACTATTGCTTTCAAAGCATCCAGTTTTAGTTTTAGTTCTCCAGAGTCCTTGTCAAGGCATTCTTTAACCTCTTTAACAGAATCAGTGATTTTGATTCCCTGCTCTTGCGAAATCTTGTCTTTAAGATCATGGTTTACCAGCTTTTCAGTGGTATAGATATAACTCTCTGCCTCATTTCTGAGATCAATCTTCTCTTTCTTCTTTTTGTCCTCTTCGGAGAATTTCTCAGCGTCTTGTTTTAGCTTTTCAATCTCTTCCTTAGACAGTTTCGAGGTAGATTCAATTGTAATTTTGGCTTCCTTCTGAGTACCAAGATCTTTGGCAGTTACATTGATTATTCCATTTGCATCAATGTCAAATTTCACTTCAATTTGTGGAATTCCTCTTGGTGCCGGAGGAATATCTGTCAGATTAAAGCTTCCCAGTGAAACATTGTCTGTAGCCATTGGCCTTTCGCCTTGAACAACATGGATTGTAACTGCAGTCTGATTGTCAGCAGCGGTCGTGAATACTTTGCTTTTAGAAGTTGGAATGGTAGTATTTCTTTCAATCAAAGGTTCTCTGACGCCACCAAGAGTTTCAATTCCTAGTGTCAACGGAGTAACATCCAGCAATACAATGTCGCTGGTAACATCACCAGCTATGATTCCTGCTTGGATTGCCGCACCCATGGCAACTGCCTCCATTGGGTCTACGCCAGACTCTGGCTCTTTTCCAATGACTTCTTTGACGAATT
>PFFZ01000001.1:13350-15678 GCA_002781805.1 Nitrosopumilales archaeon CG15_BIG_FIL_POST_REV_8_21_14_020_37_12 | reverse complement strand
GACCGCCAACCATGACAATTTTATTAATATCAGATTTTGATAGTTTGGCATCTTCGATGGCTTTTTCGATGGAGGATCTGCATCTCTCTACGATTGGTCCAATTAGTTCATCGAGTTTGGCTCTAGTCAATCTCAATTCAAGGTTCTTTGCACCTGATGAAGGATCATGAGCAATGAAAGGAAGGTTAATGTCAGTTTCCATTACAGTTGATAGCTCAATCTTTGCTTTTTCTGCTGCCTCTCTAATTCTAGTCATCGCTGTACTGTCTTTAGAGAGATCCACTCCTTCTTTTTTCTTGAATTCATCAATTATGTAATCAATTATCGCTTTATCCATATCAGTTCCACCTAGCTGTGTATCGCCAGATGTGCTCATAACTTCAAACACGCCTCCGCCCATCTCCATTATGGTGACATCCAAAGTTCCTCCACCAAAGTCAAAAACAAGAATTTTCATGTCTTCTTTTGCCTTATCCAACCCAAATGCAAGCGAAGCAGCAGTGGGTTCATTGATGATTCTCACTACATCCAGTCCAGCAATGGTACCGGCGTCTTTTGTCGCCTGACGTTGATTATCATCAAAATATGCTGGGACTGTAATTACGGCTTTTTCTACTTTTTCACCAACAAACGCTTCGGCGTCCTTCTTGATCTTTTGAAGAATGAACGATGAGATTTGCTGAGGCTTGTACTGTTTATCTTGGATTTTAAACGTATAATCAGAGCCCATTTTCCGCTTTGCAGCCACAATTGTGTTATCAGGATTGGTAACTGCCTGCCTTCTTGCCGGCTCGCCAACCAAAAGATCACCGCTTTTGGTAAAGGCTACAACAGATGGAAACGCCTTACCGCCTACTGTGGCCCCTTCAGCTGCAGGGATTATGGTTGGCTTTCCGCCCATCATAACTGCCGCAGCAGAGTTGCTTGTTCCCAGATCAATTCCTATTACTTTTGCCATATCATTTCATCCTTTTTTTGAGATTTCAACCAGTGTCGGTCTAATAACCCTCTCATGAGAAATATATCCTTTCCTGATTTCTTTTGTGATGGTGTTCTCATCAAGCTGAGAATCAGTTATGATTGAAATTGCCTCATGAAGGTTCGGATTAAAAATTTCGCCCAGCGCTTCTATAGGAGTCACGTTATACTTTGCCAAAAGAGAATCCATGTTTTTTAAAATAAAATCCAGGCCAGTAGTATCAATCTTATTTCTAGAAAACGCTTCCTTGGCCCTAACAAAATCATCATAAATGTTTAGAAAGTCCAGCATAAATGCATCAATTTTTGAATTAACGCCTTTTTCAATATCAGATTGTGTCTTCCTATTAAGATTCTGATAGTCAGCAAGGACGTGTTTGATTTTTTCTTCATAATCAACGACTTTTTGTTTTTCTAATGATAGAAGATTTTCCAATTTTTCAATGTATTGTTTGGAATCTGTCAAATCATGTTCCAAATTTTCTTCGTCATCAGATATTACATTTACCGGGATCTCATCTGAATTTTTTTCATCAGACATTTTAAACAGAATAGTTGTTAAGCTAATTTATACTCTTATTAGATAATTTCACACAAAGGATTTGCCTTCACTATGATAAGATCCGAACCTTGTTTTGTTTTTTGAATATTTTCAAAATCAGTTTTTGAGCAAGCAACAACTATGGTGGTCTTTTCACTGTGAAAGAGATCAAAGTTGGGATCTTCAAACGCTTCAACATCACCAATGTAATCCCGAAGTCTGGAAGTCAGAGTTTGCAGCATTTCAATCTTGTCTCCGCGCATTTCGTGTTGATCAAGGGTCCACGAAAGAGCGATTTTTGTACGGCTGGCTTTAAGATCGTTTTTCTTAAGCGTGGAGCGTATTTCATCAATTAATCTTTTAATATATCCGTCAATTCCTTTGACACTCCCGTTGATCAAATACATCAGTGTATTTGCGCCTTCAAACGATGAACCTAATGACTTTAGATCAAACAGTCCACTGACCATGTTATCCAGATAAATTTCCTGAAAGTCATCAGACGAGAGATCTTTTTTTGTTATGTCATCTTGGGCGTATTTACAGACCTCAAGAACGCTGCAGAGGCTTGAGAACCTAGACAAGATATCAATAGCATGAAAATGCTCAGATGATGATATTGCTACAAATTTTTTCTCCTTTTTTGTAGTTAATAATTCGGCAAGTTTTAGATCCTCTTGGCCGTTGTATGAACCAATGATTTTTGGTTGTGCATTAAGATCCTCCAAGGGATAATAAAAGTACGAGATTTGCTTTCCAACCTCCAAGCCCGTAACATGTTCTAAAAGCGAAATAGTTTCATTATTTCC
>PFFZ01000001.1:12741-13182 GCA_002781805.1 Nitrosopumilales archaeon CG15_BIG_FIL_POST_REV_8_21_14_020_37_12 | reverse complement strand
CATAGCCAACAACGGTTCATCTTCTTTAAGCGATAGTACGTTGGGGTATGTCTTTGCAACTTCAGCTTTTAGAGATATCGCAGACGGAGTAGATTCATCAATAATAGAAACATCTGCACCCTTGATTGCCATTTGGGATGCAATTGAATATCCTTCAGTACTTAATCCATATACAACTACTTTTGCTCCCCCCATTACGTGTGGTAGGTAATGGACTAAGAAAAACTTATTGAACTTATCATAATTATGAAAAATGCTTGAAAATATGGATTGACGTTCTTACTCCAAAACAATTACTGTTTTCGGAGCCATTGGTTGAGAAATTAGGTAAAAAACATGAAATTTTGTGTACATCTAGAACATACACTGAAGTACTAAAACTAGCAAAGATTAGGAACTTTGATCTAACTCCTGTTGGAAGACACGGTGGAAGTGAGAAAT
>PFFZ01000001.1:1510-12604 GCA_002781805.1 Nitrosopumilales archaeon CG15_BIG_FIL_POST_REV_8_21_14_020_37_12 | reverse complement strand
GCATTTTGTGATTCCCCACATGCCAGTGCCGTAATGAAGTTGACATTGCCTTTTGTGCAGAAATTGCTTATCCCGTGGATCATTCCAAAAAGGGAATTTGCAAAATATGGAATTGATGAGAAAGACATTATTCAATACAAGGCAATTGATGCATATGTGACAATCAAGAGAAAAAATATTCAGAAGAACGGTCCTTTCAAAAAATCAGGCAAAAAAAATATTCTAATCAGAGCAGTGGAGGAGGAAGCTGCATACGCCTCTAAACCAAACAAGTTTATTCCAATGGTGAATGAAATTATTAAGAAATACAATGAAGAAAACATTGTAATTCTTGGAAGATATGACAAGCAGATTAAAAATTTGCAGAGAGTTTTTGGCAAAAAAATACTAGTGCTGAAAATGTCATTTGATGGAAAAACATTATTAGATAACACAGATATTTTTATCGGTTCGGGAGGAACAATGACTGCTGAATCAGCGTTATTGGGTGTGCCGACTATCTCATATAATGCTGTACCAAACATCGTTGAAAAATACCTAGTAAAAAACAATCTTGCAAAACGAGAAACAGATCCTAAAAAAATTGTTAAGGTGATTGACGCGTATTTGAATTCAAAAAAAGAGTGCAAAGCCAGAGCTTCAAAATTTTTACATTCTATGGAAGACCCCATCTCCAAATTGAATCAAGTTATATGACATTATACTCACGCAGAGGTTTTACAAATAATTGTAAAATAAAAAGTTCATTAAGGGAAATAAAGTGCTCGTGTTAGCAGCCCGGTAGTGTAGCGGTCAAGCATAGGGGCCTTTGGAGCCCTTGACCCCAGTTCGAGTCTGGGCCGGGCTACTCTTTCTAAAAGTCTAATCTTGTAAGTAACTTTGTTGCAACGACAAAAAGTACAGAAGCTAGTGACGCTAAAACCATCATTTCAACAATTACAAACTCGGTAATATTCCCAAATATTCCAGCACGTATGATATCTACCAAGTAAGTCAGTGGATTTAGATAAAACAAAGTTCTGAGAGGCTCTGGTGCGCCTTCTGCTGGATAAAATGCAGTGCTAACAAAAGCAAAGAAGAGAAAAACAGTGTTGATTATCACATTGAATCCTTCACTAGATCGTAATCTTGTGGATATGATCGAGGCAATGGAGCCAAACAGAACAGAGCCAGTGATTGCTGCAAAAACTATCACAGGAACAGTAATGAAAGAAAATTCAACAGACTCAAAGAACACAGGATATCCCACTAGTGCTATTAGTGATGCACTGACCAATCCCACTATTCCAATTGTAGCAATATTACTGAGGATGTAATGAGCCCTAGTGAAAGGCCCAGACATAATCTGCTCAAACATCCCATGACGTCGATCATTCCAAATTATAATGCCAGAAACCAGGGTGCTGTTCATTATGTTAAATCCAATCATCCCTGATGCAAGAAATGACGGATAGTCAAGGCTCTTGCTTCCAAATGGGACTTGCTGTATGAGGGAAGTGTATGCAAAACCTGCAACAAAAATATAGATAAGAGGGAAAATCACTTGCCAGATTAAAAATCCAGGATTGATGGAGATTGTGAGATTTCGATTAACGAGTCTAATTATGGGATGCATTATCTCTTACCACCTTAAGGAATATTTCTTCTAAATTAGTAGGGACCGCTGAAAGATCCTCAAGTTCTATTTTATTTTCACTGAGAATTTTTAAAACTTGTAGCAAAACTAGTTCGGATTGTTCCGAATGAATTGTGATTGTGGTTCCATTATCAAGATCAACCACACATTCAGGTATTCTTGATAGTAATGATACCACAATGGGTTGTTTTTCCAGCAGGTGAATTTTGATAGTTTTTTCTTTTCCAAATCTTTTCTTTAACGCATCAGGCGAATCAACAGTAAGAATTCTACCTTTGTCTATAATTGCAATTTCGTCGCAGAGGTATTCGGCTTCGCTGAGATTATGCGTCGTATAAAAAATTGTCAAGCCAGTCTTTACCTTGTTTTTCAAGAAATCCAACAGTTTTCTTCTGGCACTTGGGTCCAATCCCACAGTAGGTTCGTCTAAAAACAAAAGTTCCATGTCATGCATAAATTCTCTTGCAACCTGTACTCGCCTTCGCTGACCAATTGAAAGATCTTCGTTTCTCTTTTTTCTGATGTCAGCTAGATCAAAATCCTGTAAAAGAATCTCCATTCTCTTTTTGCATTCATTTTTTGGCACATTCCACATCATACCATATTTTTCAAGTGATTTTTCAACAGTCAGTGTTGGTTCATAGCTTGGTTGCTGTAAAACCACCCCAATTTTGTGCCTGACTGCAAGAGGGTGTTTAACAGCATCAATTCCTAAAATTGTCAGCGATCCTTCCGAAGGAGAAATCAGGGTTGTCAGAAGTTTTATGGTAGTGGATTTTCCAGCACCGTTAGGACCCAAAAATCCAAAAACTTGGCCAGATTTTACAGATAATGCAATATTATCAACTGCTTTTGTGGAGCCGTATGACTTTGATAGATTTTTTCCCTCAATGCAAGACATAAAGAAAATGCGATCTGCCCACTAATGTAGTTAATGAGATAATCATTCCCATCATAGATTAACATAACAGGTTTTGCGATCTTAATTTAGTAATTGATGACAGTAATGAAATTTTTATTAATACATCCAGTTTATCCACATTAAGTTGTCTGAATTTGATATTCTGGTGGAAAAATTATTAGAGTTGAAACCTGAACTTACCAAAAGCGATATTGAAGAGCAGATCAAGCAGAAGAAAGAAAAGATCGGCGCAGGATATCTGACTGATCAAGGTGCACTGTTTTTAGTAGCATCAGATTTTGGAATAACGCTATCAGAGCCATTAAAAGTTGAGATGGGATTAAAGGATCTTTATGCAGGTGCTAAGGAAATTTCTCTGGAAACAAGAGTTTTGAATTTATCACCGGCTAAACAATTTTCAAGAAAAGACGGATCGCCATTTTATCTTAGAACCATGACTGTATATGACTCAGACTCTACAGCAAGCGTAAAGCTGTGGGATGAAAAAGCAAACCTGCCTGGAATTGAAAATTTGAAACCGGGTGATTTGATCAAAATTATCAAGGCATATGTAAAGTCAGATCTAAATGGAACACCAACAATCAATATTGGTTCAGGTTCCAATATTGAAGCAATTGACAACAATAGTGAAATTCCAACTATTGAAAAAATTACAAAAGATATTGGTGAGTTAAAGGAAGGACAGAAAGATCTGGTAGTATCTGGAATCCTTGATGGTTTGATCAGCAGCATGGAATTTACAAACTCACGAGGACAGCCTGGAAAAGCGCTAAGAATGAGGCTAAAAGGCAAGGATGGCAATGCCATGAGGGTAGTACTTTGGGGAAAGGACGAATCAGAGATACCCAACATGATTTCGCAAGGTGCAAAAGTAAGACTATTGGGAGTTAAGGTACGAGGAGGAAACCAGGGACTAGAGATTCACGGCAGTGATTCCACACTAATAGACATAGAAGGCGGAAAAGAAGCTGAGCCAATTATTGCAAGGATTATCTCAATCTCAACGTCAGAGAATGGAAAAAACATGATTTTGGCTGTAGACAGCAAGAAGAACTTTTACAACATTGCTGATCTTTCCAATTCAACTGCAATTTGCAACGAAGGAGACGTGATTGAGTGTATGCCATCAAAAGTATATGGCAATTCTGTTACTCTTGATGAGAACTCATTTGTAAGAAAAATAGAAAATGATGAATCTATTCCATCAAAATCTCAATTGAGAACAAAAATTAACGATGTCAAAGTTGATGGAAATTATTGCATAGAAGCCATAATTTTGAAAGTTCCTGAGAGACGAGAAGTTCAAACAAAATCAGGCGAATCAATTTCACTATCAGAAATGTTTGTAGAAGATGATACGGGCCAGATATGGATCAAGGGTTGGAGAAATCAAGCAAGACTCGTTGACAAATGCGAGCTTGGAGAGATCATTTCTGTAACTGCACTGAATGCAAAAGCCGGTTTGGAAGGAAGAATAGAGCTGTTTTTGACCCCATTTTCAAAAATTACAAAGAAAAATTAGGAATCCCAAAATCCCCGGGTAACAACATACTGTCTTTCTGCTTCGTAAATTTGCCTGAAAAGATGCTCCTCATCTACCATGTTGCGCAAAATTCGTGCTGCAGTATCTGCGCCTACACCATATCCAGACATTACTGTTATTGCAATTTTCCCAAAATTCTCAATCAATGAGGATACCTTCCAGGCACGCTCAAACTTGTGTTTTTCATCAGGAGTCAGCTTTTTTCCCTCATGTTTCTTGCGAATAATTTTTGGAAGATCATAGTCAGAATAGAAAGTAGCCGTTATTTGCCTGCCCTTACAATAAGGACAGACAAGAATATTTTTGGCCTCACTTGTTTCAATAACTCGTTCCCATTTCCCACATCTTGCACAAACTAGCCGGTGTTTTGTTTTTGCGAGTCTTGCTTTAACAAGATCCAGTATTCCTTTGTCAAGATTTGCAGGTGCAGAATAGTATTTTGCAGTATGATCTAATATTGGCTCTGCAAGCTTGGAAAACGCATCTACTTCCATCCAAACTATGGAAATTTTACCATCCCGGATTTTTCTTAGAATTTTATCAGTATTTGACAAATCATATTTATCATGGAATAGTTCTCGCAGCGCTTCTGCAACAAGAGGTGTTTTTGAATATCTTTCATATAAAAATCTGGCAGATTTTTTTTCATAGATTGCACCCCTCCCAACTACACCAAATTTTTTGGCAACACACCAAGTTCTCCAATTAACATTGTGAGTTCCAGCCAATGAAGCAGTAATTATCGAATAAAGATCATACTCGTCTTTTAGAACTTCTAAAAATAATTTTTCAGATATTCTAGATCTTGAAGACAAGACTATTCTATACCCATCGCTTCTCGAGTCCACCAAGGATCCCAATACCGAAGACAGCATGGATGATAGTAATGCAGACAGTGTTGCGTTAATTTTTGTTCCAAAGCATGAATGAATTACAATAGAGCCTTGTGATCTGTTTGATTCAATGATCACATCACTTTCATTCTGGATTTGAAAATTCAGATTTTCAATAGTCTTATTGATTAAATTCAATGAGCCAGAATTTACCTTGGTCCGAAAATGACCAACCTTTTTAGCGGTTCTATAGTCAATCGGAATGCTCTCACCTTCCCAATAGGGCACGGTAATTCCGCCTCCCCGGAAAGGTTCTACATTCACAGACAGTGATTTTTCATCAACATTGAGAATCCTCCACTGAGAGCCTTTTAGAACAAAAATGTTTCCAGAGTCGCCAAAATCACCCACAAATCTTTGATCTAAAGTACCAATGATTTTTTTCCCCACACTGTCAAACACCTTGAATTTTAAGATGTCAGGTATGGTAGAGAGGTTTTCAAAATAATATTTGAAGGAGCGCCCCTTTTTCCAAAAAGTCATTTTATTTCTATCAAAGAAGATCAGATAATTAGAATCCAACAAATCCAAGACACCAATCAACTCATCAATTTGTAAATTTCTAAAAGGGTATGCGTTGGTAACGGTTTCAAATGCAAAGCTTATCGGTATTTCACCTAACTGCATTGTCATTCCCACTAAATGATGTGCAAGAACATCCAAAGAACCATCATGAATTTTTTGCTCTTCAATGGATCCTTCTTGAATTCTATCAAGAATGGCTCGTGTTTCAAATTCATCATCAGCATTATTGGTTATAATCAAACCTTTTGCTGAAGCGTCTCTATTGTGTCTACTTCGACCAATTCTTTGAACTAATTTGGATACTTGCCTGGGAGAACCATAATGGATGACCAGTTCTACTGAACCAATATCAAGACCCAACTCAAGAGAAGACGTGCACACAACAATTCCTCGTTTGCCTTCCCGTAACGATAATTCTGTGTCTTCTCTTACCTCTTTGGATAATGATCCGTGATGAAGTTCTATGTTGATGGTGGATTTTTCTTTAAGAATGGAAGCTAAAAATTCTGACTCTCCTCTTGTATTGGTAAAAAGAAGTACAGGAGAATCCAGATTCTGCTCCTCAACATATTCGATAATTTTATCAGCCACGTCAGAAATTGTACCGTCAACGAATTTGACTTCAACATCATATTTTCTGACAGATGTATCTCGAATTATGTGACATTTTCCTTTTGAACCTACCACAAATTTCCCTGCTTCTTCAAAATTTCCCACTGTTGCAGACAAGCCAATTTTTGTAAGAGGGATTTTTGAGTTTATCTGCAGTCGCTCTATGCTCAGAGATAGTTGAGAACCTCTTTCACTTGCAAGTAGTTCATGAACCTCATCAATGACAATCCACTCCAGTTCAGACAGTGCGTCAAGCATTTTCTGTTGGGTAAGTAAAATTACCAGTGTTTCTGGAGTTGTAATTAAGACATCAGGAGGATTTTCAGTGATTTTTCTTCTGACAGTTTGAGTTGTATCACCATGCCTAATTTCTATAGACAAATCATTTGCTTGGGCATACTTGGTGATTCTTCGAAACACATCTCTATTCAATGCCCTAAGTGGAGTTATGTATAGTGCCTTGATTTTTCCCAATTTCTTTGAATCTTTTATTATAGAAAAAACTGGAATTACCGAGCATTCAGTTTTTCCAGAACCGGTTGGGGCAATAATCAGACAGTCTTTTTTTTGTAGAACTATTGGTGAAGCTTGTTTTTGAATTTCTGTTAAATTTGTAAATCCAAAATTTTGAAATAAAGAATCAACTTTTAAATCAAGAATCAGATTCTTTGGTTGGATTTGTTCGTGTTTTTTCATAAACCATTACGCCAGCTAAACCTATTGCAAATAAAACTACAACAATTATTGGAATAGAATCAAAGATTCCTGCCATTCATAAACTAGACAGACGGATGTTAAATATCTTCAGTATTATGAGTTAATCCTGATGTGTTAATTTTATAAGAAAATTGACTGCTATGATTTAGCCATTTAATTTCACCTTGGAATTTTGAGGATGTTTTTGAGAGCTTAATTTTGATATGCGTAAATGGATCAATTGCAGATTTCAGGTTTTCCATCTCGTTACCTTCAATACTTCTAACCATATTTGTAATGACAATCGGAATTTTCTTAGTCAATGATACATGTGAAAGATCTCTCATAAATCTCATAAATAGCATGTTTTTTTCAAAAATCAGATCCTCACTTTGGTATTCATATGAAAACAAATCAGTAATGTTGTCAATCACTATTAAAGAAAAGCTTTGATTTTTCATTATTTCTATGGAGTTGATTTGCTCAGAAGTATTTGTTATTCTTAGAACTGTGATTCTCTCAAGCAGGTTATCATCTGAATTATAATTTTTTTGCATTTCAATAATTCTTTCAGGTCTAAAATTTCCCGTTGTGTCTAAATAGAGAACAGTTCCGCCATTTTTGATTGAATTTATGCAGATTTGCAACAATAGTTGAGTTTTTCCTGTTCCATTGCCACCATAAATGTCAGTAATTACACAATTATGGATTCCACCTAAAAGAAATTCATCTAATTTTTCTAATCCGGTGGAGATCATTTGATTAATCATCTAAAATCAATGAAAAAATTTAAAGAATTTCAGGATTTTCAAACGAGGTAAGGCTTTTATTCTAGAGAACAACGTATGCAAAACAAGTGAATAATTAGTGTCGCAAACGAGTGCAAAAAGACCATTAACAACTCTTCAAAAAAGTACAAAGAAGAAAGTAACTGTTAGACTGAAAAATGAAGTAGAATACAAAGGTAAAATGGATAATGTTGATTCTTACATGAACTTGATTATGACAGATGCTGAAGAATTGCATGATGGTAAAACGATTGCAAATTATGGCAGAGTAATTGTAAGAGGCAACAACGTATTATTTATCAAACTTGAAAATGAACTCTAGTGGCTAGTGGTTCTTATGACTAACAATTTTCTGTTCACATCAGAGTCGGTAACTGAAGGCCATCCAGACAAGATATGCGATCAAATTTCAGATGCGTTTTTAGACGAATTTTTAAAACAAGACCCCGATTCACGAGTGGCAGTTGAGAGTTTAGTTACAACAGATTTTGTAGCAGTCGTAGGTGAAGTTACAACTAGGGCAAATTTTGACAAGGAGTCGCAAGAAAAACTTGTGAGAAAAGTTATTCGAGATATTGGATATAACAACAAAGAACTAAAGTTTGATACAGAATCATGTGAAGTAACGTTACGACTTCATGCCCAGAGTCCAGACATCAGTCAAGGAATAACTGCCACTGGGGATCATGAACAAGGAGCAGGGGATCAAGGATTGATGTTCGGGTATGCAACAAATGAAACTCTGGAACTTATGCCAATGCCAATTTTACTGTCACAAAAATTGGCACAAAAGTTAGCAGAGGTTAGAAAAAACAACACTCTTCCATGGGCAAGACCAGATGGAAAAACACAGGTATCGGTTAGATATGTTGACAATAAACCTACAAAAATTGA
The DNA here is from genome assembly GCA_002781805.1 of Nitrosopumilales archaeon CG15_BIG_FIL_POST_REV_8_21_14_020_37_12. GTDB lineage: Archaea > Thermoproteota > Nitrososphaeria > Nitrososphaerales > Nitrosopumilaceae > HKST03. Next base: position 4,095 of record PFFZ01000001.1, on the reverse strand, counting down.
AACAGTTGTAGTCTCAACGCAACATGCACCCGAAATCTCTCAGGAAGATATTTCAAAACAAGTAATTGAGAAAGTAATCAAACCAGTTTTGGGAAATCTATGGAATGATCAAATTAAAATTCACATTAACCCTACCGGCAAATTTGTAATAGGCGGACCTCATGGTGATTCAGGATTAACTGGAAGAAAAATTATTGTAGACACGTATGGTGGATTTGGACGACATGGTGGTGGCGCATTCTCTGGGAAAGATCCATCAAAGGTAGACAGATCTGCATGCTACATGTGCAGATACATTGCAAAGAATTTGGTTGCCGCAGGATTGGCTGACAGATGTGAAGTTCAATTAGCATATGCAATAGGTGTGGCTGAACCAGTGTCGCTTTATGTCAACACATTTGAAACAAACAAGATTCCAGAAAAAGACATTGAGGAATTGGTAAGAAAGAATTTTGATATGAAACCATCAGGCATAATATCGCATCTTGACTTGAAAAGACCGATTTACAGAAAAACAGCTGCATATGGCCATTTTGGAAGAAATGAACCAGAATTTACTTGGGAAAAAACAGACAAGGCAGATGCATTAAAGAAGGCTGCCGGACTTTAACAACTCAATAACAGACTGAAACTTCATTTTAGATATTTGTTGTAATTTTTTGTGATTTCCTGTAAAGTTTCCTACAAGAAGGTTTAGATCATCAACACCAAAGTTGCTTTTGGGATTTGAAATGGCTTTATGATATACAGATTCTAAGCTCATCTTTTTGATTTTTGTCCCAGTGCCTCGAGAAAATTCTTTAACGTATCTTTCAAACGTGATTGATTCTGGACCAACAAGATCCAGAATTTTCTTTGCAAACCTCCTGTCTTGAACAGATTTGAGAATAACTTTAGAAACATCATCTATCGATATAGGTTGGATAGAGTATTTTCCTGTTCCAGGTATTTCAATAACGCCCTTTTTGATTTGTGATTTTAGATATTTTGTAAAATGATCATCTTTTCCCACAATATATGACGGACGAAATATAGTAAAATCTAGATTTGAATTAATGATTTGTTGCTCAGCTTTGTATTTTGAAATAAAATAACCCAATGTGGTGTCTTTTGAAACGCCCAATCCACTAGCATAGATAATTTTTCTTATTCCTGCTTTTCTACAAATGTTGATGATTTTTTTTGTAAATTCCAAGTTTACTAGAAAATAATCATCTTTGACAGTTTGTTTTCCAATACCCACAAGATGAATTAATGCCGTAGAATTTTGTATTTTTGGCAAAATAATTTTCTCATCATAATTTTTGGAAACTATTTTTGTTTCATTTTTAAATTTTTTAAAATCTTTTCTAGATACAGATATTGTTTTTATATCATTTTCAGAAAGGAATTTCCGCACATGTCTTGCTACAAAACCGCTAGCTCCTGTAACTACAACTTGGAAATTACGAGTCAATAGTATCTAGTATTTGAATTCAAATATAATCTAAAGATTGTTCTTGCGATGATATGGCCGTATAAATGACAGAACTATGTCCACTTGTTTGGATCTTTTTTCCAAATCTGCTTGCCATCAATTGTTACGGAGTCTTTTTCTTCAAAGACAGTATGCCATCTTCCATTATCAGGAAAGATGTCATTCATTTCTTGAATTTTTTGATTGGTTGGCGCTTTATTCATCAAAGCGCCCCATCTCATGTTTGGGATTTTCGGTAAAATGTCATTGATGTCTTTCATGCTAATCACATACAAAACTAAAGTCTACGACTGGATCTTCATTATTCCTTCTTTGATCAAGTACTGAATTCCCTGAACAAACGAAGAGTCGTCAATTGAGCCGTCTGCCCACCAGCCCGCATTGTTCTTGATCCACGATGGAATCTCGTTGGAACCAGTTCCTGCGCCTGGTGTGGTTGGAGGAATGTTCATTATTCCTTCTTTGATCAAGTACTGAATTCCCTGAACAAACGAAGAGTCGTCAATTGAGCCGTCTGCCCACCAGCCCGCATTGTTCTTGATCCAAGATGGAATCACGGTAGATGTACCAGTGGGAGACTTTGGAAGACTGGGACCGATTTCAATTATTCCAGAGCCAATTCCTGCATACTTTGCATTATAATCCAGACCAGTACCATAAACAAGAACATCTATCCGATATTGTCCTTGTGATGGAACAAATATTTTTTGAAGATCAATTCCTTCCAATGCAACAATTCCAGGCATGTTAGGATCGTCGCCTGTGAATCTTTGTAGTTCTTTATTATTTTTATCAATGAAAGATATTGCATATCTGATATCTCTTATAAGATCTCTATTCTCATCAAAAAATGTTATTTCAAATGGAATTTCCTCTCCTGCGCCATAGTTACCATCCCATGAGATATTGACTGTTGTGGGAACTTGTTCATTATTTGTAGTGTCTACAAGATAAAACTCAGTTGAGGTTTTTGATACCTCATCTAACGGAACTAGTTTGAGATTCATATTTTTATTATTGTGATTGCCAGAGCCTAATTTTTCGTTAATTTTTTGCAATTCATTTTTAGTTACAAGAAAATGAACTATATTGGTATCCTCATATGAGT
>PFFZ01000001.1:282-1461 GCA_002781805.1 Nitrosopumilales archaeon CG15_BIG_FIL_POST_REV_8_21_14_020_37_12 | reverse complement strand
TCCCTTGAATTGTTTGCCTTCTGCATAAGGTGTAAACGATTTAGGAACTCTTATTTCCTCATGTACAACTTGGACCAAATCAACATAGTCAGGACTCCAGTCAAACGGCATATCAAATGATATGGAATTATCATTTTGATTAAATTTGAAGTTCTCTACTTCATCATAGTATGTTTTTACAACAACTGGAATTTCTTCAGCATTTGCTGTTTTGATGAGAAAGTCTTGCTCTTGGGCAATACTGACAAACGTGTCATAGCTAAGCAAGGTAGCAAGCATGACTTTTGGACTGGTAGCCCCTTCAATATCAACTCGGATGTTATACAGTCCACCTTTTACAAATAACGGTCCAGTAATTGACGGCCTTCCTTCACCTTCAACATAAAGGGCGCCGGGGGCAGACACATGCTCAGACCCTCCATAAACGGTACACCTCCACAATTCAGCTTGTGCACACCCAGTCTTTGGATTTATCTTTACATTTAGAACTCCATCTGGATCATAAAACAAGTTTCTAGCTAAAAGTTCACCGCTCTGCCACACCTCAATTCTGTATGTTACTTTGTCCAAAGTTTCATCAGTAATAGTATCAAAGAAACGAACTTTCATGTTGATATCATCAATTGTTCCAACAGTAATATCAGATGGAGTGAGTTCGGTCCTAACTGTCACCTCCATATCACCAAATGTTAATGGAGGTGCCTGATCTCCTCCAAGTCCATGTCCAAATACATTTGGCACAAGAGTTGGAATGGTAAAAATTCCAACAAATACTACAAATAATACAAGTTTATTATACAATATTTTTTATGGTACAGTTCCATATTTAAAGATGGCATAGAAATTTCATGCTTGCAAGTTTTCAAATTTAGAATCAGGGTAATTTTTATGTATGATAGAAAAAAACCAACCATATGAAATTTGTTTTTGCGATGCTGTTAATTCCGCTTTTAATTACTCCAGTATTTGCTCAAGCTAATTCTGAAACATTGCCAACTGAGAAAGGAACGCTTGATGTAAAATTGACTCATGACAATATTGTTCCAGGAGATTTGGCAAACTTGAAAATTGAATTTATAAATCCACAAACAAAGAAGACCCAAATACACATTGACTATAACATATTAATTTCAAAATCAGGTGAGACAATTTGGCAAACTCCAAATCTCATGCATACTT
>PFFZ01000001.1:0-257 GCA_002781805.1 Nitrosopumilales archaeon CG15_BIG_FIL_POST_REV_8_21_14_020_37_12 | reverse complement strand
AGTGGAGTTTCCTGAAGAAGGGATTTACACGATGAATGTAGAGGTTGAAGGTATTTTGTTTTCTCCAATTCCAAAAGAAGGTGCTGTATTTAGTATTGCAGTAGGCGAGGCAAACGCTCAGCCAAACATTCCAATAAACAATGGCTCTGAACCAAGAGGCGGATGTCTGATTGCTACTGCAACGTATGGTTCAGAGATGGCAACACAAATCCAGCAATTAAGAGAGTTGCGAGACAATAAACTGCTAACAACAGAAT
>PFFZ01000006.1:15399-23317 GCA_002781805.1 Nitrosopumilales archaeon CG15_BIG_FIL_POST_REV_8_21_14_020_37_12 | reverse complement strand
AGATTTGGAGAGGATCTTGGAATGAAGCAAGCCATCGGTGATTTAAATTGACTCTAGTTCATTGGTCTCAGGATTTCTGTGTATGCGCTTTACTTTGCCAATCTTGTGTCTATCAATATCAATTACCGGGATTCCAGTTCTTACTGGAGGTCTGCTTAACAGCAGAGTTTTGTCGGTAAACTTGTCTATATAATCATCAGATAGAAAGTAATCCTTGTTAAAGCCCTGATGGATTGTGACGCCTGAAACTATGAGTGTTTCGGGGTTTATGTGGATATGTTTTACTTTGCCATAATCGATTCCTTCCCTGTCAATTACTCTTTTTCCAGTAAAGTCATCGGCCGTGGTAATGTTTGAAGGCATTCCTTCTAATTTGACTGACATGATGCCTGATTGACAGATTTGCTTATCATACCAGATATCAGAATTTTCTAGCAATGAGGTTAAATTACTTGACAGAATGCATCCGTCATGGCAACAGAGGACGTATTCCGCGCAATTCTGGTCACCAAAGGCAGAAAGACAGGCAAGAGCCACTCCGTGATGCTTCGTGCGGTAAAATATAACGGAAAAATATATTTTTCAAGGCACAGACCAGATGGAGACTGGTTTCAAAACGCAATTGCAAATCCACGAGTCATAATAAAGTACAACAATTCAACGCATGCAGGAACGGCAAAGCAGGTCAAGGATGAAAAGATAGCAAGTAAAATTTCGGAATTAAAATATCCCGGCGAAGACAGGGCCAAGGAAAAAAGAGTTGCAATAGAAATTACACTAGATGAATTATAGTTGTTAGGCCACGACGATCATACTCGGTATCACCATCCATTTCAACCACAGTTACTGTAAATGATATCACATCTCTCTGCTTTGCGTCTTCGGCATAAAGTGTAAGATGGATGTCCATCAGATCAAATTGCTCGGTGGGAAGATTTTTTTCATCAATGTATGCACCGCATGTAGATTCTATTCGGAACCGGTCGTCTTTAAAATGAAATCCAAGCTTGGTTTTTCTATTTTCTCTGCCGTTGGCTTTTACATTTATGTCAATGATTCCAGGTTTTGCCAGTGTATAGCTTGATGTCCCATTAACAAACACTCCCATAGGAAACGGCTTTCCTGCAGTAGATTCTGCCATTTTTTGAATGCCGTCATTCATCACAACATCCACGGCTTTGATCGATTGGGCGACTTTTGCAATCCATTCATTGGTCCTCTTTATTGTGGCATGGATTCCGTCTCTTCTTTTTTTGTCTTCATCTTCTGGAAGCTTGTAATAGTCAACCCATGCCTCATAGTCATGCGATATGTCTTCGATAAAATCAATGCAGGTTCTCTTGTAGTCATCAACATTGGTGGTTCTTTCAGACTCATCACCCGTTCTTAATCCATCATAATCCATCGGAAGTGCCAATAGAGTAGGGATGGTTTTAACATCTAAAAAACCAATCTTGTCATAAAATTAACGATATTAATGGGATTTTAGCAAGACACATCAAATGATATTTTCAGAACTAACCAAGAATCTGCAAAAGGAGCTCAAGACAAATTTGGCGCAAATCAGATTCTTGTTAAAGAAGAATCCAGGTATAGGATATTCCAAAATAGTGGAGATTGGAAAAGAGGTAGGAAACAAATACAACATCAAGCTTGTGGTGAACTTTCCAAAGGAGGGGAGGATTGAGGAATTTGAAATGTATGGAAGACGGGATCTCAGCCTAATCATAGACTATGAGAGAAAACATTTCCCAATAGATAGAAACATCATTAAAGAAAAGGCAAAAGAGATCCTAGGAGACATCAAGACTGAGGACGCGTACATGTATGAGAACAAGGAAGGCGTAAGAGTGTTTTCAGAAGGATGGAAGATAGACATTCTGCCACACTCTTTGCACATTTGGACAGAGTTTGATGAAAAGGTGACGCAGTTTTGCGATTGGCTTATGGACAATGTGTATATGGTAAAACACAAGGATTAGGAATTTTCTAATTTTTCAAGTAGCCCGTGTGCTTCATAATTATCCGGCTGTAGTTTTAGAATTTTCTTGCAGCAGTCAATTGCTTTGTCTTTTTGTTGTAATGAAAGATGGGCATTTGTTTTTAGGACAAGGGTTTCAACATCATCGCTTTTCATAGCATGGGCCTGCTCAAAATACGGGAGTGCTCTTTGAGCATCCTCTAAAATATAGTAAATGCTTCCCATGATGAACATAAAGTCAGGATCTTTGGCAAACTTTGGCTCCAGGTTCTTGCCGTATTCAAGAGCATCGACGTATTCCCCATCTTTGATCAGTTTTTTAAGATGTCTTTTTGGATAACTGAAGAGTCCCACCATTTTGTCGTCAACCTACCTACAACATCTAATAATTTGAATGTAATACATCAGAGTCCATTCAAGAGTGCTAGAATAGTAATTGGTTTATGAAGAAATTTTCATTATTCCTTCTTTGATCAGGAACTGGATTCCCTGAACAAACGAAGAGTCGTCAATTGAGCCGTCTGCCCACCAGCCTGCATTGTTCTTAATCCAGGATGGAATCTCATTGGAGCCAGTTCCTGTACCTGGTGTGGTTGGAGGGATCTTCATGATTCCTTCTTTGATCAGGAACTGGATTCCCTGAACAAACGAAGAGTCGTCAATTGAGCCGTCTGCCCACCAGCCCGCATTGTTCTTAATCCAGGAGGGGATTTGCGGCGATGGAGCTACTGGAGTGACACTTCCTTCTCTTGCATAAACAGGAATCTCAATCACCAAATAATCAGCAGGTGTAGATGGAACAATTCCCTCAGGAGCTAAACCATACACCCATACAGCATATCTTGCAATTCCAGGTTCTGCCTCCACCATAATATCAACTAAAGCCTGACCAGATGGAGAAAAGAGAAACTTTCTTCCCTCTTCTTGAGCAATTGATCTTATTGGATTTAGATTTTCATCTACCAATAGAAGGTCATACTGAACTTGATTAAGATATTGAGTGTCATCGTATTTGCTAATGAATTCAATTAACCATTGCATTGAACAGCCTTGGGTAACCTCTGAAGGTCCGTAAAAGGCATGTATCTGGTAGCTAAAGTTTTTTGTTGGTTTTTTGATGCTTTGGGTCCTTTCATAGTTTGTCTTACATCCCATCTCAGCTGCCTTTACGTCAGTGGAAACAATTCCAGCAAATGGGCTTGTAGATACATTTTCGCGATACTCTAGTAATTCAAATCGGTATTCCGGTGGAGGGATTCCTTCTGAGACATGTGTCCAAGTTTGAGCTTTTATTGGAAATGGGAAATTATCAACAATCCAGACCTTACTTACATATCCGCCTGTCTTCCATGAAACCAAAACAGTCTCCCAGGTTCCGGCCTTAACAGTAACGGTTTCAATGGCAGTTGGCATAACTTGTTCTCCACCAATGTTTCCAATCTTTCCCCAAGATGTTGATTTGAATTCTTTTGGTCCTTTGCCGCCAGAGCTTCCATCCGATGTTGCAAAAGCAGACAGCCATGCAATGGATGATTTGAATGCGCCTCGGTAAACACCCAACTCGGCACTACCTCCTGTGGGTTCTGGGGCAATTTTTCCCAGTTCTAATTCACCCTTGATTACTTTATTGCCATCATAAACAACAGCTTCTGCAAGCCATTTTGTTTCACTTCCAACCTGTTTATCACCCTTAATCCAAAAATCAATCTCAAATGTTGCACATTCTTTGTAATCCACATGGCACATTGAATAGCTGAAATAATCACCCTGCTTGAGGCCTTCCCCAGCATACCAAGATCCTTCCTTGTTAACGCCGCCAGACTGGAATTGTGCTGATGCCATTGGAGAAAAGGTTCCAAGGAGCAAAATTGCAATCAATGATCCAGCCATGAATGTATGTTTCAAATCAAAAAAATTGGGCACAACGGATAGTTAAAGGTTATTCAAATAAGCAAATATAGAGGAAAATTGGAGAAATTTTAGAATGTGTGAATGCTCAAAAATACATTTGTATGAAGTTGAGTTCAAGCTGGATGGGATGGCAGTAGTTCCAACACACAAGAATTGCGGATTTGCACTTGATGAAAAGCAATCAGACAAGTTCCAAAAAGAACTAGTAAAATCTTGGGGCTTTGAGGACGAAGAAGAATAAGTAAAAAAGAAAAGAAAAAGTTGTGTTTTCTTTAATGTTCTGCGTTTTTGCAAATATCTAATTTACAATCACATGTAGCGTCACAGTAACATTCTCCTTGCATAGCACAGTCACATTCAGTACCGTTGTCTGCCTGTGCTGCACATCCACATGCTGCGTCGGACATATCATAGCAAAGAATCTACTTATTTTAAAAGGTTAGTACATGAATTTGGAAGATCAGGCTTGATACAGGTGCTCCAGGATTTGCCTGCAGGACTTTTCAACGTGTTTGGATTGTTCCAGCAATAGTCCAGAATCAGCCTCAATGTCAAAGGCGATCTTTAGTATGTGAATCAGGTATTGTTCCTTGTCTATTGTTTTTTTTATTTTAATGAAGCTTTCTTTGTTCAGGTAACCCAGGTAAAAATAACAGTCAGACAGCATTGAATTCTTTACAAAAAAATCATGTTTTTGCTGTATCATTTGAGAATGACTAGTGTTCTCAGCAATGTCTGAAAACCCAACTGTGGATTTTAGCATTCGCTCTAAAAGAGTGGGGGTTGCACGCTCCATCCCGACTGTTTGATTGACTACCGAAAGATGCTGGTTTACAGACGTTTTTTCAAACTTTCTTAGCATTTCTAGCATGTGTGATGGAGAAGGTCTTTTCTGATTAAGTGCGCATATTGCATCTGCCAAATAAAATGAAGCACATTTTTGCCAACATGCTGCAAACAAATTAGAAGATTTTATACCGTCTTTGCACTTTTCACAGCAAAAGATAGATTCAATCAAGCAATTTTTTGCAAAATCATGGTACAGTTTTTGTCTCTTTTCTCTAATTTTAGACAAGAACATTCGGAGTTCCCAAGAGTCATCATGGATTATTTGCATATTGTCGTACTGTATCAGAATTTCAGACTTTGTCTCTTTTAATGTGCCATGATGGAGGTGAATGTATCTTCCTTCAAACAAGATAATTTCATCATGCTCTGATGTTTCATCAAATACGGTAAGATCATAATCGCATGAATCAAAACTATCAGCAGCAGTTCTGCAACCACCCAAGCCAACAGGAAAACTTGCCAAGTTTTGTTGCTCGACAAATTTTTTCAAATCCATTAAAATGAATTTAGATGGATTTTGTATAAATGATCAAACTTACTAATTTTCACTAATCGATTTATTGTCAAAACATTTCCTTTAAATTGAGATTGAGATCATTTTTCAACAAGCTCCTGTGGTGTAGTCCGGCTAAGCATACTGCCCTCTCAAGGCAGTGATCCCGGGTTCAAATCCCGGCGGGAGCATTACACTTTTGGGAATATAGACAGAGTCAGAGAAATGTCACAAAATTGGTGATTAATTAGACGTCACATGAGTCTAGATGGAAAAAACTCCCGCAGAAGTGTGCAGAATTACTATCGAAAGAAAATAACAAATGGATAACGATAATCCAGAACGCAAAGAAAAAGTAAAGAGAATTACTCGAATAAATTTCAAGATAACTCTAATGGTTATTAATTATTTAGTTTAAAATCCAATTTTGCCTGATTTGATATCTTTCCATTCTTGTTCTGCTTCTATCACATCTTGATGAGCAAACCATTTGAAATTGACTGGAGACTGACCTCCTCCAAAACTTGGAAACACTATGACCGATTTTTCTTTGATGTCGAAATATTCATATTCAATCCAAACGACATAAGTTATCACACTATCATCCTCAATCCAAGGTATCTCATGAACTTGATCTAGGACACAATCAACCTGAATTGTTCCAATAGGTAAGTATGAATTTTTAATACTATCCCATTCTTTAACAATATTGGATATATCCCCATTATTTGATTTGAATCCTCTTAATGTTATTTTTCTTGCATCTACTGTTCCAGCATTTTTAATGTGTAAAACAATCGTAATCTGCGTTTACCATGTTCTCCATCTATTTTTGAACTAGTGTTGTATATTTGGAATAAAGGACGTAAACGAGTTTTTAATTCTGTTTTTAATAGTTCGTTAGAAATTTTTGTTTCATTTAATGATTTTTTTGTATAACGATAAGTGACCCAAATTCCTAACAATGTGACAATCACTAAAGCCCAAGTTCCATAAGTTAGACTGGGATCAGGTAATGTCTGTATGACTACTGAGGTTTCATTAATCATAGAATATGAACAAACAATGTTCAAGTTAAGGGTTGTGCGTAATTACGCAAAGTGTATCTAGACAACAAGTTATTACAGTCTTATTTTGGTTTAAAGCGTTGAGATTAGTAGGAAAAGGGATACTTGCAGGAATCATAGTTTCTTTTCTACTTACTATACTTGGATTAATTATGAATCCAATATGTGAAGCCAACAAAAATGTATCATCTCAATCATGGATAGATTGGTCTGCTTGGTATTGTAGTCTTGTAACATATTTATCAGATTTGATAACAAAATCTAGTTAGATTCTATTTTGGCATCTCAAATTTCATACATGGGTTAACTCGATCTTCTTTTTGACATCTTTTACATTTAGTCACAATTTCAGATCGTTTTTGAGGATTAAATGGAATATTCATATGATCATTACCAAGATGATTGCAATTCCTACAAAGCGAAGTAATTATTTTAGTCCATTCTTCTATTGAATCCACATAATTTATCTAATTTAGTAAAACAAAAAGATTGCGAATATATCAATTGACAGACAACAGGTAAAAGAATAAACCAATTATGCAACTGAACCATCATACTAGTCAACGGCTACATGATTTACCATTTTAGAGATAATTTTTGTAGGTTTTGAGATATCGTTTCATGAACCATTTTAGAAATGGTAATTCATCATCTCTAGTCTGGGATTTCTCAAGGGCATTATAGTATGAGCGCCTATCATTATAATCAATGTCAAGTAATGGATAGTCAAACTTGTTTAGAACGTGGTTCATCATCAGTCTTGTAGTTCTGCCATTTCCATCCCCAAATGGATGAATCGTTACAAATTTTAGATGTGCAAGAGATGCAAGTTCTACTGGATTGAGCTTGTTTTTGTTTGTATTATACCATTTGAAAAATCCATTTACCAAAAGATTTACACTAGTATGTGAGGGTGGCATGAATTTACTTCCACCTATTCCCACATCATAGTCTCGTAGCAATCCAGCAATGTCAGGTTTTGTTTGTGCAAATAGTCTTTTGTGCCATTTTTTTACCACATTTAAGGAAAGATCTTCTTTTTGTTTTATCACCTCTAAGAATAATTTTTGATGAATTTCAGTTTCTTTGATATCTTTACTAGGTCTATTTGAGGGAGTAAGTCCATCTTCTAAAAGAAGAATGGTATCTTTAAGAGTTAAAGTAGAACCTTCAATTCTTTGTGTGTTGTATGTAAATTTTACAGAAAAGGCCTTTAGATTTTTTTCTTGTATTGATGGCGGAATTTTATTTTGTTCTTTTTTGTAATTTTTATGAATTTTTTCCAGAGCTGGAAGCCATTCTTCTCGTTCTATTTCTAATGCAAACTCCTTTTTTCTTTCCTCTATATCTTCTGGAATTACTTTTCCTAGGTATACTTCATGTTGTTTTCGCGTACCCTTTTTGGAGTCATGATACAGATAGTAGTAATCCTGATTTCCTTTTCTTCTTTTTACCACATTTACCATAAATAATATTACCCAGGAAATTATATAAGAATTACTAATTTTATGAACATTTCCTGGGTAATGTATTAGAAAGAGTTTTGAGGCTAATTACCCAGTAAAATTTAAGGAAAATACGAATATTTTAAAAAATTCCTGTACAACATGTGGTCAA
>PFFZ01000006.1:15215-15357 GCA_002781805.1 Nitrosopumilales archaeon CG15_BIG_FIL_POST_REV_8_21_14_020_37_12 | reverse complement strand
TTTGTAGTATAGAGTAAACATCTGGAAGAAAACTCCAAATTTCAAACAGGGTTGTGTTGTGTGAATATTTGAAAAAGTATGGTTAAACTAGAATTTAATCAAAGGTTATAATTTAACCATACATCTACATTTAGACTAAAAA
>PFFZ01000006.1:0-15154 GCA_002781805.1 Nitrosopumilales archaeon CG15_BIG_FIL_POST_REV_8_21_14_020_37_12 | reverse complement strand
AGTTGGGATTGTAAGTGCATATCTTATCCCCTCCCAGACAACATTAACCATCATACCAATTACACAAGAAGAGCAAGAAAGAAACGAGGCACTAGGCATAGCCCAAAGATACATCGTAACCAGTCCGACATTTGCATTTGATGGAGACATCAACACATTAGATGTTGAATATATGGGATCTGCTGAATCATTTCCACCCCAATACATGTTCACAATGGCATTTGATTCATCGCACGGAGGGTATGGAAATAGAGAAGGGCAGATGCTGACTCAAGCCATCACACACCATAAAATGGACATAGTTGTATCAGAAGGCAACGTCATTTCTGCCGTTACAGACAAGACATGGGATGAGATTAATCACCAGTATGTTCTAAAACAAAAATTGCCATCAAGTAACGAGCAAATAGAATATTTTGATGGGAGCGTAACAGATTACCAATCATTGGTATTGGCGCTAAAATCCCGAGGCCTCGAAGTAAAAGAAACTGAAGAGATCAATGATTCGGTATTTGCAGTTCCAATCACAGTTCTCTCTGTTGCCGGAATGGATCTTCAAGTGTATGAGTTTGGCTCAGAATCCAGTACAAATGAAGCAATACAGATAGTTTCTCCGGATGGCACAGAGATTGGAACAAGTGTAATTCGATGGATTGATGAGCCACATTTTTACAGCCAAGGCAAAATTATTGTCCAATATATTGGACACAACCCAGAAATGTTGAGTGTACTTGATTCACTATTAGGCAATCAGTTTGCCGGAATGTGATTCAAGGATCTCTTTTTTATTTTATAATTTAAGCCGGACAGGCAGATAACACTCCAACATATGCCAAGAAATTACCAGTTGAATTTCGAGCAACTTTTTTGAGATTTGTGCAATATTGACAAATAATCAGGAACTTATACCACATACAACCAAAAACAACATGGCCAACTACATAGGAGACAACAACAAAAAACAAGTCCATGATCTTGAAAATATAAAAGACAATTGCCAAATGGATGAAATCAAGCTAGTGCACAGAAGATACTTTATCCCAGACTCATTCAAGCAGGCAAATTCTGAAGGATACACAAGTTGTGCCTGGTGCATTGAAAATTTTCAAAAATAGAACAATACTTACCACAATAATTCAACTAATTGTCTTTACCTTATAAGCCAGAGACAGCCCAATAAAGCATGTTAAAAAAACTATTTTCAAGACTGAAAAATAACCAGAAAGAGACAACAGAAAACATAAACGCATTCAAAGAATCCGAGAAAAAAAGAGAAGAGTCAGATTGAGATATCATTGCAAAACATGCAGTTTTCATTGGGAAGGATGGATGGACACATTTGATAAAGTACTAACTCATGAAAAGACACACCTGATCAAAAAGATGTAATTGCCAACAACTAGTAAATAAAACCAGACAGAGCAAATCATTCCTAGACAAAAATAAAATCTGACCCATCCACCATGAGATACATCCAAGACACGGCATTACAGATGAGCAAGACATGGTTTCTTTAAATAATTTAGATTAAGACCAAATCTAGTTGGCATTAAGAGATTTACGATTAAAAGAAGAATATAGATCAGATACAGATGACATTGTATCAGAGTTTTTCTTCCCTTGCCTTAGCAATTGCATAGAGTATGATAGATGTGTTGACTTTTTGTCCATTCAGACATTGGCGTCAATAGCCATGGCATTTGATAATTTTTCAGAGGGCAAAGCAAAGCTGAGGATGATTACGGGGCACAGATTCAAGATATCGGATCTGAATCTGCTCACAAGGCTCTTTTCAGAAAACTACACAAAGGCAGACAATGTAAAATTAATGAAGGACTCAAAGATAAACAAGATACGAAACATTATAGAAAACGGACAAATTGAAATAAAAATTGCAATTCCAAATTCAGAGCAAGTCACAGATTCATTCTCAGAAAGAATAGGAATTTTCAGAGATGAGAACAACGACGTAGTGGCATTTACTGGCACTTCAAGAGGAACAGTCCCATCCCAAACAAGAGATTTTGAATCAGTTGACGTGTTTACATCCTGGAATGACAAATCCAGAGTTGAAAGAAAGATGAAGGATTTTGAAGATCTTTGGCAGAATAAAACAAAATATGTCGAAGTGTATGATTTTGCATTCGCAGAAAAGAACAATCTTTTGAAATACTCATCAGAGTGGATTCTTCAGGGTTAAAACTGAAATGAATTGTCTGGTCTGGATTTGTTTTCATAGAAATCCATCCTGTTGATCTTATAGTAGATCACCTCTCCCCTTCTTTCAATCACAGCAATCACGGGTTCCTTGCCCATTTGAGTAATTTGTTCAATTTTTTTCTGAAGATTGCCCATTTTTTCTTGCTGCCCCTCATTTAATCCAAAGATAAGAAACTTGGAGCCTTTTTCGCCAAACTGTCCTCGCTCATACACCCTAAAATCAGAGCCAAAACCAAATCCGTCCTTTACCACGTATCCTCTGTTTCTCAAATCTCTGTATATCAAGAATTTTGTTAGGATGTCAGTATCGTTTTTTTGGCATATGTTCATCAGCGTATCAAAATCAATTTTCTTTGAATTTTTTTTGAGGGTCAGTCGTTCTAAATATAAAAGATAAAGAGACTCGAAAGGTTTCAGAAATAACTTGTCCTTGTCAATATCACCATAGCCCTTGAGTTCAAGATCATGAATCATTTCTTTGTTTGAAATGCATGCTTGATCATCTATCAAATCGCCTTCGACAAGTGGGGTTTCTTCCATAATTAAGAGGAATTACGTGTTTTCAATATAAGCATTGGAAAGCCAGGGCAAGACGACTACTAACCGTTAAAATATGGGCATTCTGGTTTGTGTTTATCATGCATGGCGCAAATTACAGACGCGGTAACGGACAGGTATTCACTAGAAAAGAGTACATCAAAGGTAAGCCACAGATAAAAATTGCAAAATTTCAAGGCGGAAAGAGAGGAAATTACCAGTATTGCGTCCAGCTGCTCGTTAACGAAAAAATTCAGATCAGACACATGGCAATAGAATCAACAAGATTAGCAGCAAACAAGACATTAGAGCAAACAACAGGTGAAACAGGATATTATTCAAGACTTAGAATATATCCGCACAATTTGTTAAGAGAAAACAAACAGATTGCGACTGCAGGTGCAGACAGAGTTTCAGAAGGGATGCGAAGAGCATGGGGCAAGGCAGTTAGTCTAGGTGCCAGAGTCAGACAAGGTCAATGCATCATGGAACTGTATGTAAATGGAGATGCACATTTAGAAGCAGCAAAGAAAGCACTAAGAAGTGCATGCGTAAAGATGCCAGGCACTGCAACAATCAAAGTCATAAACTGGGACGGAAAACTATCACCATAGATTTTCCAGAGTAGAGATTTTTGATTTTACAAATTCTAAGAACTCTTTGAATTCAGATTCAGTTGGATCTCTGCCAAGAATTCTTTTTGATTGGTAGTAAAATGCATTGTACAGTCTACCTACAATAATGCCAACAACAAATGATTTGGTACCATCAATTGAAGATAGTGTTTCTGCCAATTGTTTTAGTTCCTGTTTGTTAGAAACAGTCTCTTGAATTTTTTGCTCCATTTTTTGCATTAGAATTTCATTCATGGTATTACTTGGAGGAAATAGTTAAAAACAGTTTAATATCCAAATTCTTCCTCTAGGGTTGTTGCAGTCATAGTACAGTTTGGTTAATATTCGAGCTTGCCAAGTTCGTGACCCGGGTTCGAATCCCGGTGACTGCACCATCATTTTTGACTGCCATGCAATCCGCGTTCAATAATTTCCAATGCGTCTTGCGCTTTTTCAGGACGTGGCAGCTGAATCATAAACACATTATCTTTTCCATAATGAGATTTTGGTGAAGATAACGCAAGCATGGATGTTTTTGCAAGGTGCTGAAAAAATGTCAGATGCTTGTTTGCATTTATCAGGAGCTTTTCTACAAACCCACCATGGGAAAAAGTCAGTACGATTTCAACAAAAACATGTCCTAGGCCATCCTGTAAGATATTAAGATCAGTGTTTATAGAAGTGGGCTTTCCTGCAATAGCAGAAATAATCTGATCATATTTTCTTTCTTCAAAAATGATGCAGGGGACGTCATTGCCATCAAAATCAAATACGGTCACATCATCATGCGATTCGGCAATGAATCTTTCCAGATCATCACTCATGTTCTTTTTCTTTTAACATTGGTACTATTTTGTCACTTGCCTTGATTAAAAATGGAGATATGAATGCCGTGATAATGGAAATTACACCGATTAATGGGAACAAAAATGTGCTTACTGCGCCAATATCAACACCGGCTTTTATTATAACAATGGAAAATTCCCCCCTGGGGGATGCCAAAGTAAACGCAGAGCGTATCGACTTGGCTCTTTTTTGTCTAAAAATAAAATTGCCAATCAAGTTACCCCCAAACTTCATCCCAGTTGCCACAACAATGAGAATTATTATGACAAAGAAATAATCACGAAGTTGAGATACATCCATCAATGCACCTACTGAAATAAAGAATACGGCTACAAACATGTCTTTAATGGGGCTGGCCAATAGCTTTGAAACTTCAGATGATTTTGATTCGGCAACCAACACACCAGCAAGAAATGCCCCGATGGCAACAGACAAGCCAACAATGTTTGCCAATAATGCGTAGCCAAAACACACACCCAATACACTCAAAAGCAATATTTCACGATGCTCAGATGCAGCTACTCTGTCAATAAGAGGTGGAATTATTCTTGTACCAATGGTAAATGTTCCAACAATCAACCCCGTTGCAACCAGCACCACAATTACCACAGACTCGACAGATACGCTTCCGACAAGAGCGATGGACTGCAAGGATGAGATCAGGATGACAGCTATTACATCCTCTACAATCAGAATGCCAAGAACTAGAATGGAAGACTCTTTTTTGATCTTCCCCATTTCCTCCAAGACCTTTACAATAATGGCCGTACTTGAGATAGACAATGCAGCTCCAATAAACAAGGAATCCATGAAATTCATCCCTAGTGCACTAGCAGCATAAAACACCACGCCAAGTGTAGAGAACAAGCCAATCGTACCAACGCCAATTGCGATTCTTCCTATACTGCGAATTTTCTGATATGGAAATTCAATTCCAATTACAAAGAGCAGCAAAATCACACCAATCTCAGAAAATAAATTCAGTGCAGACATATCAGATAAAATTCCCACCCCTCCAAGAATGTCTGATGTCGGACCACCATCAGGCAGCATCCAAGACCAGAGAGGAGACAAAGGTCCCAAAAGCATTCCAGCAAAAAGATACCCAATGATCAAAGGCTGCCTAATCTTGAAAAATGCCAAAGTGACAACAGCACCAATTATCATGATAAATGCCAAATCAGTTACAAACGTAGTATGAGGTAATTCAGGAGTTATTTGCTCAACTAAGCTTGAAAGTGTATTATTCAAAGAATTATGGATTTCAGAATCAATTTGCAGCGCAAAATCATCCATGTTTTGATT
Organism: Nitrosopumilales archaeon CG15_BIG_FIL_POST_REV_8_21_14_020_37_12; assembly: GCA_002781805.1. Lineage (GTDB taxonomy): Archaea > Thermoproteota > Nitrososphaeria > Nitrososphaerales > Nitrosopumilaceae > HKST03. The sequence goes on along the minus strand of PFFZ01000006.1, from coordinate 9,632 downwards.
CAGGAAATTTGTTTAAAAACAGTTGCGCGATGAGAGAGCCAGACCAACAAACGGCACACGATATACAGTTAAGGTCTTTATGCCTAATCACCAAAATTCAAGCGCAGAGTGATGAGTAGGTCAACTGAAAATAATGTAGAGATATGACCTGGGGTATCTGACTGCATAATTGGTTACGTCATAATCACCTGACTATTAATAGTACGGTACCATACCGTACTATATGATTCAATGCGAATACTGCCCAAGAGGGTTTATTGAAACAGCTAATGGTCTAGCTGAAAAGACCTTTCATGAGTTACTTCATGAACCAGAAGTTGTCAACAAGTAACTCTTTACATTTTTTATTTTTGACCTAACTTTTTTAACGTCAGATTTTCTTTCCAATATATATGGTCGCTAAGGACGCAAAGAAAAAAACCGCAAGCGTAAAAAAAGTCTCCAAACGAGAACCAACACCGGCTGCAATTCTCAAAAAAGTAGCAACTGTTTCAGATTCCAGTAAAGCATTACAAAAAGAGATCAAGTCAATGTCAAAAATTTTTGCAGATAACCAAAAAGTCCTAATATCCATGAAAGACATGATAGACACACTAACCACAACGCTAGAAAACATACAAAAACAATCAAGGCAGATAAATATTCTAGAAGACGACACTCAAAAACTCTATGCAGGACTAAACCAAGTGAGGACACAATCCAATCTAATTACAAAAATAAATGATCAGACAGCAAAGCTTCAAGAAGAAATCAACAAAATAAATGAGATACAAAAGTCATCACCCAAAACTCAGGAATTATCCCAACAGGTAGAGGACAGCATGAATTCCATCAGGAATAATTCTCAGATGATAATCAAAATTGCACAGAGAATTGATGAAGTAAGAGATGATTTGAGATCAGTTTCGGGCAAAGCAGATTCATTTTTAGAGATAAGCTCCGAAATTGACAACCTAAAGAACAGCATTCAGCGCATAGCAGGAAAAACAGATCAACTTGAAACCAACACGCAGATAATTACAAGCATTAAAGAAGAATTTGGAAAAATTGTAGATGATGCAAATTCAGCTACAAACCTAAAATCAGAGTTAGATGCAATAAAGGTGGCAATAGATACAATATCATCCAAGGCATCAAAGATTGACTCTCTAGGAGGGGTGATAGACGGCCTGAAACAACAGTTTGAGGCAGTTTCATCCAAGGCATCAAAGATTGACTCCCTAGGCAGCGCAATAGAATCTTTAAAGCAACAGTTTGATGTGATTTCATCCAAGGCAAATGCAGCTAGCAACATGAGCATGGAATCAATCAAGGATCTGGGAGGCAAAATGGATAAAATTGAAACTGAGATTGGCTCGCTAACAAAAAGAGCAGACTCAACTGCGTTTGTAGGAGAAGGACTAAAATCAGTTCAAAAAGACTTTGTTGACTTTAAACAGAACGTGCTAGAAAAAACAAACACAATCGATCAAAAGATTTCTTCAGTAAATGATATGATGAAGAGGCAAGATGCATCGACATCAGAATTCCACAAGAAGACAGACAAGATTTTTGAACAGCTGCAATCTGTCAAAGACGTTACAAACAAAGTTTCAAGTGATTCGTCAAAGGAGATGATGGCTCTGTTGAAATTATCAGAGTATCAATCAAACATAAGAATGCTGTCTGAATCAAAGTATGGGGAATTAAAAGATCTGGAAAACATGGCATCACAAACTGCAGACATTGTTAACTTGTTTGACAGAATATCAATCGAGGCTGGAGAAAAAATTCCACTGCCTCATGAAGTAAGGCAATGGGCAGTAAGTAAGATTTTAGACTGTGCCGACAAGTGGGAGATTAGATTTAGTGACATATTTTCCATACTATCAAATGCCCTAGGAAGAGACATGTTAAAAGAATCAATCAGGATTCAACAAGTAAGAGACATTTACGGAATTAGAGCTGTGGACGAGATTCGAAAAGAACTAGGCATCACCTAGACACCAGAATCATCAATTTCTTTGAATTGTTCTTTCTTTCTTTTGAGTGCTGCAAAGATTCCAATTATTGCGGCAATCCAAATGGTGCTAAATAGAACGTTTGAGATGCTGACATACATGTACGGCGTAGCATCCATCAAGTTTGTCTTAATCAGAAGAGCCCTATCATGCACATCCATCATGCCAGTATGATATGCGGAACTGTCTTTGGGAACAGCAGATATTCGTGCAATGCTTTGCTCCATATTGTTTATGTTACTTTCTATTCTCAAAAAGTCAGTAGAGGGCGTAGGAAATATCCACACGGGATTTTTGTTGTCTTCAGGAAGATGTTCCATAACAATTGCCAAGTCTTGTTTTATTGCAACAATGTGAGATTGAAGTACAGACGGATCAGAAGTCCCAATAATGCCATCCAGATGCCCACGCATCCTATCAATTGGGTAGATGTCAGAATTGTATCCATGAAAAGCCATTACCGCGCCAAATACAATAATGCCAACAATTCCAACCATAGATAATCTGTAAACTGTCTTGGCCATCTTTTCGCTCTTGGTCAGAGTTTGGTTTTTGCCGGATTTATTTCTTTTAAACTGAGTGTGAGAGAGGCTCATGTATGCAATATAGAAAAAACCCACAGTTTGAAGCCCAATTATAGGTACAAAGATAGGATTGTTAGAAAATATCGAAATAAAGATTCCCAATATTCCATATACACCAAAAAATATCTCAAGCAATGTTGTTTGCGTAAATGGTAAGTTGTACGCTTTATCTCTCCAATCGTCCCCTTTGGATATAATTCCATATTTCGGTGTCCTTAAAAATTCATTTTTCTTTCCCAACACAGCATCAAATACGGCAACACTATTGTTCACAGACATTCCAGCATTGTATACCAAAAGAGCAGGCAGAATTTTTGCCTTGGATTTCCAGGACTTGTGATACATGCTTTGTATAATCATCACATATGCACCAGGTCCCATAGCAAGATACGTGGCAATTGTTATTGCAGGCAAAAAGCTGATCACATAAAGATTCATGTGTGAGGCCAAAAGAATAGGCAAGGTAAGAAACTGAACAAGCATTAGTGGATAAACAATGTGACGTGTAAGTTGGATAAATGCCTGAATCTTTGCCTCTACTGCAACTTTACGTTTTACAATAATATCAGATAATAATTTAATTGCGCATTGTATAGAGCCTTTGGCCCAGCGGAACTGCTGTCGCTTTGCAGCATTCATCTGTACTGGGAGCTCTGCGTCAACTACAATATCAGGCAAGAATACACATTTCCACCCTTTCATTTGTGCACGATAGCTTAGATCAAGATCTTCAACCAGGGTTGCAGTATGCCATCCTCCTGCATCCTCAATGCAGGTTCTCTTCCAAATTCCGGCTGTTCCATTGAAATTCATAAATAAATGAGAATTGCTTTTTGCTTTTTGTTCAATAAGAAAATGAAAGTCAAGACTAAGAGCTTGGGCCTGAGTTATGGCAGAGTAATTTTCATTGACGTGTCCCCAACGACACTGAACTAATCCTATGTTGGATTTCGTAAAGTGGGGTATTGCGCGTCTTAAGAACCAGTGCGGTGGAATAAAGTCAGCATCAAAGATTGCCACATATTCAGTATCAGTGGTTTGCATTGCGTACTTTAATGCGCCTGCCTTGTACCCTTTGCGCGTACCACGCCTTATGTGTTCAATTCTAAATCCCTGTTTTTTGTAATCGTTTACAACATTCTCTAAAAGCTCAACAGTGTCATCGTCAGAATCATCCAATACCATTATTCGCATTTTTTCTTTTGGATAATCCATGTGGCATACCGCTTCAACTAATCGTTTTGCAACATACTTCTCATTGTATATCGGCAGTTGAACAGTTACAGACGGAGTTCCCATTTCAGTAGTATCAAGAATTTCTTTGCGTCTGCCAGAGAGAATGGCAAGATAGTAAAAGTTGCAAGTATATGCAGTAATTATGATGGCCGACACAATAAAAAGATCAAATATAAAATGAGTAAACGGGTTTAGTGCCATATCCCTAGTTTCTCAGAATGACTAATCGCTATTTATACTTGCAAAAATTTTCGTTTATTTTTGTTCAAATATCTTGATTGCCTGCGGAGGACAGACACCCTCGCATGCTAAACAAAAGATGCAATCAGGTTCCTTTGACATCAGGGGTTTCTTGTCAGATGAAGGATTTCCAGGAGTATCAAACCACTCATACACGCCAACAGGACACGCTTCGATGCATGCACCATCAGCTACGCAGATATCATAATCAACAGAAACAAATTCTCCCCATACTCCCAATATCGCATTATTTGAACCACGTCGTCCCCAGGTCTTGATAGTATGATCACCTGCGACAAATGGTGCTGATGGTTTCATCTTCGATTTGTATTCTACATCGATCGGTCCTGGTTTTGCACCATCAGGAACTTCAATTTCTCCCTCATCACCTTCAATTTCTTCCTCTGTTGTTTCAACTGGTTTTGGTTTGGCACCAAGAACGATTTTTGCCAGAGGAGTTAATTCTTCCAATCTTTTTATTGCCTGTGTATGATCTAACTTTTCAGATTTTGCAAGATAGGAAATCATCTTGTCAGCCAAGATTGTGTTTCGTAAAATAGTATCAATAACCATTTTTGCAAAGTGGTCTGCTTTCTTTCTATAATCCTTGACCCAATTTGGATCACCGAATTTTTCGATTGGGAATATCTGATAAATAATATCTACAACTTCGCCAGTAACAATCTCTACGGTAACAGACAGTTCGACTTCCTCGTATCCCTTTGCATCAGGATCACTCATGTTCTGTTCCTTCCAACGATATGTTGCAAAAATTCTGTCCGCATATGCATCCATTTCAAATGCCTTTTTGAGTCCATCATGAACAGATTTGATTTCATTAGGATCCTCAAGTTTTATTGGCAATCGGTATAATCCAAGTTTAAAGCCATGTAAAGGATAAACACCTCTCTTTGCAGTGGGTGCCTCCATAGACCAAACACGATCTTTTAGAAGTAACGACATATAGTTTCACTAACTTGAATTTAGTTAAAAAGGTTATCAGTCGTTATCCTCAGGACAGGTTAGCTCACGTAGTTCTGTATACCTTTTATCCATATCTTCGGCATAGGATGAAACTTTTTCAAGATCAAACTGATCTTTTGAAAAATACCAGCGAATAGGAACCCAATGGCCTATTCCATCCATGTCATGGATCATGCCTTTGTCAGCTTTGACATGCAGTTTTTCGTCAAGCGATGTTTCTTTTACAGTCAAGCCCCTTTTTGTCTTATCCTCCATAACAAATTCAGAGCCACCGTCTTTGATATAGTAAAATGACCCTTTCTTTATAACAGGCAGATCTAAAAGCAATTTACTTTTCCACAGGGTTACCAATCATGTTACCCCACTCAGTCCAAGAACCGTCATAGTTTCTGACCTTTGGATAACCAAGCAAATATTTCAAAACAAACCAGCTGTGAGAAGATCTTTCTCCAATTCTACAATAGCAAATCACGTCTTTGTCAGGAGTTACGCCTTTTGGTTCATAGTTTTGTTTTAGTTCTTCTACGGACTTGAATGTTCCATCAACATCATTTACAGCAGTAGCCCATGGAATGTTATTTGCTCCAGGAATGTGTCCGCCTCTTTGTGCATGTTCCATCGGATATTCAGGAGGAGCGGTGATTTCTCCGGTGAATTCCTTAGGGGATCTGACGTCAACCATCACAGTGTCTTCACGATTTAATGCACGACTAACATCAAACAGATATGCGCGTAACCCCTCATCAGGTGGAACTGCAGAATATGTTGTTGCGGAAATATGTGGTTCCTCTGTTGTATATTCTCTGTTTTCCAATTCCCATTTCTTTCTACCACCATCCATAATCTTGAGATTTTCATGTCCATAGTACTTGAAAACCCAAAAAACAAATGCAGCAAACCAGTTGTTAAAATCACCATAAAGAATAACTTCAGTGTCTTTTGCAATTCCGTTTTTTGACATTAGTTGCTCGAATTGTTTTTTGTTGATAATATCTCTAGTTGTCGGATCATTAATGTCACGTTTCCACCAGATAAGGCTAGCACCTTTGATGTGTCCTTTCTGATATCCGTTAACAGGATCATAATCTACTTCGACTATCTTTCTATTTTGGTTAGGAGGGTTTTTTGATACCCATTCAGTGTCAACCAATACTTCAGGATGTGCGTAACTCATGATAAACTACAACTTTGTTTCATACTTAATTGTTTTTCCAAAAAATAAATAAAAAATATCATTTTTAAGTAAATGAAACCTATAGGAACTGGTTGAAACTTCAAAAAGTAGCAGTTGTAAGCAAGGTAGGTTCTAAAGAATCAGAGGCTGCTGCAAGAGATGTCGCAAAAAAAATCCTAGCAAAAAAGTCAAAAGTGTACACAATTTCCCCAGTGGAGATAGAGGGAGCAAATAAGCTAGAGTCTCTTGAAGAGTTAAAAAAAGAAAGCCTGGACTTGGTAGTCACATTAGGAGGAGATGGAACAACACTCAGGGTATTTAGAAATCTCATCAATGAGACACCCATTCTCACTATCAATGTAGGAGGCAACAGAGGAATACTCGCAGAGATCACCATAGAAGAGATTGATGAGGCCATAAACAGTATTTTGAAAGACAAATTCTTTCTAGATAAAAGAGTCAGAGTGGTAGCATCTTGCGGAGGAGAAGAATTTCCCCCAGCACTAAATGAAATTTATATTTGCAGGACAAATCTTACGAAAACCGCAGAGATTGAGATTAAATTTCAAAACGACACAGTAAAGCAAAAAATGGACGGAGTCATCATTGCAACACCAAGTGGATCAACAGGGCACTCATTTTCATTGGGAGGCCCAATACTACATGAGAGTCTAGACGTCTTGATAATTACGCCGGTTGCCCCAGTTTATAGATTAGAGTCAATCGTAGTACCAGATGAAAAAATAGAAATAATCTCATCTCATGATTGCAGCATAGTTATGGATGCACAGGTCGTAAAATCTGCGGGTTTTGGAGAGCCAATCATAATTAAAAAATATAAAAAACCAGCAGTTTTTATCAGATTAAAGAAACGTGGTTTAAGACAGATGAGCAAGCTTGGATTTTAGGATTTTAGACGCAAGTGCATTTTATGCAGGGGTTCCATTTGGATCAGACAGTGATTGCTATACAACATCGTTAGTTTATGAAGAGATCAAACACATCAAAAAAAATGAGGATGCATTAGGAACTCTAATGGAGACAAACAGATTAAAGATCATGGATCCGGACAAAGAATCAATTAATGCCGCAGTTGCATCAGCAAAACAAACTGGAGATTTCCAGCAATTGTCAAAACAAGACATTTCAATTATTGCGCTTTGCATTAATCTTGGGGGATTGATAATTACAGATGATTTTGCAGTTACCAATGTTGCCAGGAATATTGGTTTGAGAACATCATCAATAATGACAACAGGCATTCAAGATGTTGGAAAATGGGTACATTATTGCCCGGGTTGCAGAACAAACCACACGTCAGGAAAGGAATGTCCGATGTGCGGAACGCCGTTAAAAAGGAAATTACTCAAGGGGGAATCTTCTTCCGTACCACTCAACAAATGATCCGTCATACAGTTTAACGTTATCATAACCTGCAGATTTGAATTGGAAAAACAAGCTAGATGCTCTATGTCCATGCATACAATAACACACAACAGAGTCATTTTTTGATAGGTTATTTTCTAAAAACAAGGCGTCGAGAAACTCTTTATTTTTGAAGAGATTTCCACCATGATCAATTCCATCAGTAAATGGAATTAGTTTTGCTTTAGGCAGATGCCCACTCATGAATTCCTGCAAAGTTCTTGCATCAACAATCGTAAAACGGTCTAGATTATCTTTAAGATGTTGAGATTCAATTCGTATGTCTCGATTTATCTTGGGCATAAAATCTGTAGGTTTTGGCGAAGGGAGTTTTTTTGTAAATATGAAACCGTTTTTTTGCAATTCAGGAATAGATGAATCAAGTAAGACCGTCTTTGTATGTCCAAAATACAAAAGAGTCCAGGCAATTCTTGCTGAAGAAGGATCCATAGGATCACCAATAACCACAACAGTTTTGGAATCATCTATCCCAATAGAACTGAAGAGCGGAATGATTTTTGTCTCATCTAAAACAAGGTGAGACCCATACTGGTCAAATTGAATGACTTGATCTATAGATAGTGATTGAGAATTTTCTAGATGACCATACAGGTATAGTGTTTTTGGCCTAGTATCTAGCAGAACAACATCAGGATCAGAGATATGATCTTTCAGCCAATCAATGGAGACTAACACACCAACACAGACTTGCCAATTTATTTAATCGTATCACATATCATGTAATGTTTTTTGGTTTGATGCTTTTAGAAATTTGCTCTCAGATTCCAGGATTTTTTTTATTTTTTTAGCTCTTGCCTCCCCCAATCCCTCAACTTTGGCAAGCTCGGAAGTTGTCGCGGTAAAAACTTTCAATGGAGTTCCAAATTTTTCAAGCATTCTAACTGCAAATTTTTCACCGATCCCGGGAAGACTGCACAATGAAGATAATTGTTGCTTTTCCAAATCATTTGATTTTTTGATTTTTTTCAAATACGGTCCTTTTGGAGATTCATTTCTAGAGCACATTGAAACAAGTAGTTTGGCAGAATGCATTGCACTTGGAGTAGGAATTATAGGAATTTTAAAATCAATAACTATAGTAGATATTGCCCCATAGAAGATCAATGGGTTATCAGCAATCTCATCAATTTCATCAACATTTCCCTCAAGAAGAATTACTGGGTATTGGAAATGCTCCTTAAGTCTTGAGCATTGATCAAACAGCCTGCCATCAAACACGGAGGACAGCAAATCACGGATGCTTTTTCTTTCAACAACTGTTTCTGGAGCAACAATGTAATCGCCAATAGGCAATGTCTTCATTTCAAGATTAAGACCGACTGCCTTCAATAGATCAGGAATGCCACTTTTGCGTTCACGTTCGTCCACAATAATTCGGAGGTTTTCTAATTTCAACAAGTAGAATTGAAATAATTTGTTAATATCTTATTTGAAATTAAGAGGTTATTTTCTAGGATTGTCATCATCCGTAGATGGGCTTTGCATCTTTGCACCGCTTCCGGAGCCACCTTTCATCATTTCTGTAATCTTTGTCTCTTGTTCTTTGAGAGTTTCTTTGATTCGCATTTCTTGTTTTTCAAGAACTGTCGAACGGGTTTTTGCCAGTTCCAGCCTTTCTTCAAGTTCATCAACAAGGGTTTTTTTTGTAGATTTTATCAGTATTGAGCCTGCATGTTTGTATACATTGTCATCATCCCCTGCCTTTCTTAATTCTTCAAGAGCTTTTTCAGTTTCTGCTTTTTCCATCTCAAGATGCTGCTTTTGAGCCATGATTGACTGTAAATTCTGTTGGGACTGTTGCAACTTCATAATTTGTTCTTGAAGCCATGGTGGCATTTGTCCTGTAGACATGTTAATCTCCTTCTCGATGTTTCATTATATCTTTACCGAAATGAGTCAATACTGTATTAAATCATGCCTAAATTTAGGCATGTTATTCCCTAGTTATCATCTCATCATTTCTAGTAA
>PFFZ01000081.1 GCA_002781805.1 Nitrosopumilales archaeon CG15_BIG_FIL_POST_REV_8_21_14_020_37_12 | reverse complement strand
GGATAAAGAAATTTTGGAGAGAAATCCATTCCAATCAATCGATGTTAATGGGGTGGGCAGCCTAATGAAGATAGGAATCACTAATGGACGCAGTGTAAAACCAAACATGGAGATTGGAATTTGCGGAGAGCACGGAGGAGATCCAAACTCCATCAAATTCTGTCACAACATAGGATTGAGTTATGTGAGTGCATCACCACATAGAATTCCAATTGCAATAGTAGCAGCTGCACAGGCAGCATTAGAACAACCAAAGAAATCATCAAAAAATACCAAACCAAAAAAAAGGTTAGATAGAAGCACAAAGAAACATGCTAAAAAGAATCTCAGAAAGAGCGCAAAAATATCAAAAATCACATCCAAAAAGAAAAAATCAAAGAAAAGATAACCAATACAGCAGATTTTAAAACAAGTTCCATCATGTTATAGCGAATTGCTACCAAGAATTGACGCGATAAAACAAATGAGACTCAAAATTGGAATTACACAAAAAAAACTAGCCACAATGACAGGAGTTAGCACGTCAATGATTAATCAAATTGAATCAGGAAGAAGTCAGCCAAGCTACGAGACTGCAAAAAGAATATTCGATAGTCTTGCAAGTTTGGAGGGAAAATCATCATCTCATACGGCAGGCGATTTTTGTAGCAAAGATATTGTAAAACTAAAACCAACCAACACGCTGCATGATGCAATAAAATTGATGCATCAACTATCAATCAGCCAAATTCCAGTATTTAGTGATCAGGATGTCGTAGGGATGGTATCAGAAGATGGTATCGTAAAACACTTAGCAGATGTCGGAGAAGCAGAACTCAAAAATGCCAAACTAGCAGACACCATGGAATCTGTACCGCCAATAGTGGACTACAATACACCAGCAAATGTTCTAGTCCCATTGATTCGATACTCAAAATGCATTCTAGTTTCAAAAAAATCAAAGATAATAGGAATAATTACTGCATCAGATACTCTGAAAATGATGGAATAGTGTAAACAGTAGATAATTAAATCATTTTGGATGGGAACACAGCTCTGCCAAAACACCATGTAACGACTTTGGATGAATGAAAGTAACCTTAGTTCCTGCAGATCCAGGTCGGATGTTTCCCAGAAACTGTATACCACAACCTTCCATTCTAGAAACCTCTCCTTCTATATTGTCAGTTTCTAAAGCCAAATGATGTAGTCCTTGTCCTTTTTTATCCAGAAATTTTTTAATCGGGCTGTTTTCGTCTGTTGGCTGCATTAATTCAATTCGACCATTTTCAAGATGGAGTATTGCTACTTTAACACCTTCAGTTTCAACAGTTTCAAATTCAACATCACCTACTCCCAAAGCCTCCTGGTAAACTTTGGCGGATTCTTCAACGTTGTTTACTGCAATTGCAATATGATCAATCTTCATCTTAAAATCTAAAGAAATAACAGTATTAATTGGTTTTATTTTTCACACGAGTAATCAGTAATCAATTTTCTTTATTCTTACAGAACTACCTTTAGTCTCCAGATAATGGCCAATGAAATTAGTCATCTGCTCCCCAATCTTAAACCCCAATGCACCTTCCATCATTCCAGATTTTTCAATGATTTCAGCAAGTTTTTCACTGATCTGAATATTAAAAAATGTCCACCCAAACTTTTGAAATGGCTCTCCTAGGGCAAATCCATTTTTGACATCACATTCCAGACTCAAAGCAGTTAGTGCTTGAATCACCAAAGGCAGTTCTGCCCCATAATTTCTTGTGCTTAGCTGGAATAAAGGATTCAAATTTGGATCTCAAATGTAAGATCAGGCTATTAAACTAGAGTGTTTTGGTCGATCAGTCATAGTCAGATCGTTTGGATCCACTGAAAAAAACTGCTGAAGTGGGATCGAATATGTTAAGTGAAATTTTTTTATACTAGTATTATTTTGCAGAACTATGAACTGTAGATGTGGCACAGACCAACTGTGCATGTATCACTATCTGGCAAAAAATCCAGATTCAGTCAGACCAAAAAACTGATACTTGCAAACCTAATAACCAAGGTTGCACACTCGAAACAAATGGACTAGATCCAAGTTGTTCAAAACGTTTTTTCATTATTCATATTTCATTGCTAGACATACAAACACTTACAACAAATTAAAAAGAACAAATCTTTTAAAACATTGTTTTATGTCAAAATAGCATAACACAAATACAATTACTAATTCATTTAACAAAACAAGAGCCATAGGGGATTGAAAACAGCATAAAGCAAAATAAAACATAGCAAAATATGCACTGCATATTCATTTACTGTAACATCAAACGGAGCAAAAATATAAAAAAATTAACAAGATAACAAAGTGTAAAAAAAGAATATGAAACCAGTTATTAAAACAAATATTCACAGAATATAATATTCAATAAAACAAACTCAAATCCATCTAAAAGACCTCTTTTGGACGATATTCTCCAAAAACTTCTCTAAACGTATTACTGATTTCACCAGTCGTGGCATATGCCTTTGCAGCAGAAATAATGTATGGCATTAGATTTTCATCAGTGTCTGCAGCGCTTTTCATAGAAGACAGGGCCTTTTCTACTTTCTTTGTATCACGTGATGATCTAAGTTTTTTGAGATCCTTCTTTTGTTGAATCTCAATTCGATCATCTATACGTAATAATTCAGGTTGCACTTCTTTTTCTACATACTTGTTAACGCCAACCAAAATTCGCTCTCCATCATCAGTCTCTTTCTTTAGACGGTAAGCATTTTGTCTTATTTCCGATTGGAAAAATCCTTTCTCAATTGCCTTTACAGAACCACCCATTTGGTGAATCTTTTTAAGATATTTCCACACTCCGTCTTCAATTTGAGTACAAAGATCTTCAAGATAATATGAACCGCCCATCGGATCAGCTGTCTTAGTAATACCACTTTCATGAGCAACAATTTGTTGGGTTCTCAATGCAATCTTTGCAGATTCTTGTGTAGGTAACGCAAGTGCTTCATCTCGAGAGTTTGTATGAAGTGATTGTGTTCCACCCATAACTGCAGCCATTGTTTGAATTGCAACTCTGACAATGTTATTGTCAGGCTGTTGAGCAGTAAGGGACTCCCCACTTGTTTGAGTATGGAATTTTAGTTGCATTGATTTTGGATCTTTTGCATGGAACATTTCTTTTAGAATTTTTGCATACACCTTTCTTGCAACTCTGAATTTTGCAACCTCTTCAAAGAACTCAATTGTGCAACAAAAGAAAAACGACAGTCTAGGCGCAAAATCATCAATTTTCAAACCACGATCAAGACATGTCTGAATATATGCAATGGCGTTTGCAAGCGTAAATGCAACTTCCTGAGTGGCAGTGCAACCAGCTTCTCTCATGTGATAGCCAGATATTGATACGGGATACCATTGGGGAACTTTTTGTGCACAATAGCCAATCATATCACCAATTAATCTCATTGAGGGTTGTGGTGGGTAGATGTACGTGTTTCTTGCAATGTATTCTTTGAGAATATCGTTTTGTGTAGTTCCTCGGAGTTGTTCACTTTTGAATCCTTGTGATTCCCCCACTGCAATATAGTATGCAAGAAGGGTTGATGCAGTAGAGTTGATGGTCATAGAAGAACTAACTTTGCCAAGTGGAATACCGTCAAATGCAGTCATCATATCTTTAAGAGATGCAATAGATACACCAACTTTGCCAACTTCACCTTCTGCCTGAGGAGAATCAGGATCATATCCTATTTGAGTAGGGAGATCAAAGGCCATACTAAGACCAGTTTGTCCTTTTTCAAGCATGAATTTGAAACGCTCATTTGTGAGTTTTGCATCACCAAACCCAGAATACTGACGCATTGTCCAAAATCTATCACGATACATCCCAGGATGAATGCCTCTGGTAAATGGATATTTTCCAGAATCTTCAGATACATATTTTTTAGAAGACTTTTGATAAATTCTCTTTACAAGAAATTTTGAATCAGTGAAAATTTTCTTTTCAGGTTCTTTTGATTTTGAGGATTTTTTTGACACCATGTTATTCTCACTTTACCAAAGTCTTTGTAATTTTATCTCCTGCTTCAAATGGATCAATTTCCTTAGACAGCAGCTTTTTTAGATATTTTGAAAATGATTTGTCAGATTCTAGCATTTCATCCATCTTTTCTTTAATGTTATTTAAAACAATATCTTTAAGTTCAGATTCAAGTCTTTCTTGGTCTTTTTTATGTTTGATTTTCTTTTTTTCATCCATCATCTTCCGTAGAGTCTTTGCAAATTCAATTATTCCAGAATTCTTCTTTACCGAAGTCTTCAGTATAATGGGATTTCGTTCAGAGGCACCTATAAAGTCCCTAACTGCATCAAACAGCTGATTGGTCCCATCCAAATCACTTTTATTGACAAGATAAATATCACCAATCTCAGTCAGTCCTGCTTTGATTGTTTGTATACTGTCTCCAGTATTAGGATTAAAAACAACTACTGTAATATCAGCAATATTAGAAATTTCAACTTCGGTCTGACCTGCACCTACACTTTCAATGATAACAGGATTGAATCCCGCATACTCTAAAACGCGAATACTGTTTCTCAATGAACGTGAAACCGCACCAGTTGCACCTCGTGAAGCAATACTTCGAATATAGGTTCCAGAATCAGTAGATTCACTCATTCTAACTCTATCACCCAAGATTGCACCGCCAGTTACATGACTTGTAGGATCAACTGCAAGTACAGCAGGTTTTGTCCTCAATTTTTTCATAGCAACAACTGTCTTGTTTATCAGTGAACTTTTTCCAGCACCTGCAGGACCAGTAATTCCAATAACTATAGAGGTTCCAGTTTCTTTGAAAATTTTTTTTAGGAGTTTTTTTGCTTCAGGTTGATCATTTTCCATGATAGATATAGCTTTGGCGATGGCACCTCGTTTTCCTTTTTTAAGATCTACAAGTAAATCCAATACAAGAAATCTTTTGTTAGCTGCAATAAAATCTTGTTTACGATCTAGGGTTTGCCATAAATTACGACAGGTACAGGTTCTCCCAATGAGTGAATTTCAGTTTTTAGTTGGACCTTGCCAAAAGTATCATGATCAATATCAAAAACTACCGGATGAATTGCCCAACCATATTTTGGAATACTTGGAAAAGGAACAATCTCAATAAATTCAGATTCAGAAAATATTTTATGATACGATTTTTCCATACCAAGAATTTCCAATTCCACAGAATTTGTTTGGTCAGATTTATCAAGAT
>PFFZ01000097.1:4365-5255 GCA_002781805.1 Nitrosopumilales archaeon CG15_BIG_FIL_POST_REV_8_21_14_020_37_12 | reverse complement strand
GGTAATCCGACATCTGGAATCACTGCAATTAAAATCGCATCTGATTCAACTATGCAAAATCTGATTAATCTAAACTCTACAAACCAAATTCCAAATCCACAAACACTTCATTCAAATTTGTTTTCCACCTCTTTTTCGGGAAATGAAAAAATTGGTTTGATGTTTTCATACCCTCAGATACAAAATATTGGAACAGGAACAAAACCGATTGTTGCCGATTTCTTCTCTTACGGATTGGTAAATGATGGATTGACAAAAAATGAACGAATAGCAAACCAAATAATTCGTCTAGAAATGGAAGAACTGCCAAACACACCTGGAAAGTTTCGAGCAAGTCTTGAATATGTGATGTTAAACCAATTGAATATTTTTGATCCGAAAACATATGAAAAAATAATACCTATTGATGATGAGCCAATTTTTCTGATAATTGATGAATTAAAAGGAAATGATGCTCCTAGAATAAACTACAATGATTTAGGTGCTGATGGAGTACTTACAACCGTATCTGATCAACAAGACATATTGTCTCATATGGGATTAGTTGTGCTTTCGATAAAAACATTCAAACCTGGTGACACTGTCGGAGTACAGCTTATTGATAAGGATCTTAATGTTGATTCTGATTTGGTTGACATCTATACTGTTGTGGATCCAACAAAATTTCCAAATGATCCTGCTGTAGATACTGTAGGACTGGCGAATCTGGGATTTAGAGAAAATCAGCCATTTGGCAGATTATTGGAAATTACATTTGATGATGAACGATGGTTAAAATCCAATATTCTGTATGATGGAAAATCCTGCTCCCAAATCTCAGGGAGTGATGGTCTGGCTTCAACAGGGTTTACTCTTGTCGAAACAGGCAGAAAGACAGGCGAATTTTTTGG
>PFFZ01000097.1:2355-4246 GCA_002781805.1 Nitrosopumilales archaeon CG15_BIG_FIL_POST_REV_8_21_14_020_37_12 | reverse complement strand
CAATTACAAGTACGAGTTCTGCAATTGGTGCAATCAGTGGCAGTGTTCAACTAGACAAATCAAGCTATCCAGTTCCAATCGGATCTGTTTCCAACTTTTACGACTCTGGAAAATCTTCTTCTACAAATCCTAACGGTCGTTCTATTTTCCCATTTCATCTGACAGCAGTTACAAAAAATGGTGATCCCAAGGCAATTGATTCTGGTGAAGAATTGGGTCCAAAGAATACCATTCTTTATGTAAGAATCAATGACGCTGACTATAACATGTCTCCTAACGGTGAGGACAAGATTGCTCATAGTGGTTCTCAAAATGGCCCGGTTAAGGTGATGGTGACCCGAGGTTCATCTAGCATACTTTTGGCAACTGCTGGTGCAGAAGAAGCTAAATCGGGAATCATCACTATTGGCAAGAACCCCAAAAGTGGGATTACAAGAGAGATTGGTCCTATTGTAGAGACCTCACCCAGCTCAGGAATATTCCAATTTAGCTTGCCTATAACCTATGTAGATGGTCCTTCATCTACAAAATGTCCCGTAACATCCGAGTTGGGATTTAAAAAATTAGATAGTTCAAAATCAGGCGTTTTATCTAGATTTGATCAGATTCCATCTTCTGGAAACTATTGTATTTTACAAGGTGATATAATTACAGTAGAATATTCTGATCAAACTGATGCGACTGGCTCTATTCGCACTGTAACTGATTCTGCAGCATTTGATCTCAGATTAGGTTCACTACAATCTGATCAACAATCCTACATTATTGGTCGTGACGCATTGATTACCTTGATTGATCCTGATCTTGACTTTGACTCTAAGAAGGCAGAAACATACTCACTTGATGTTTTAGAATGGGATTCAGATAATGCAAGAATAACTATGGGTAATTTAGGCGGAACAATAACCAAGAATGGCAAGATATTTGATTCTCAACCATTTGGACTGCGTGAAACGGGTGATTCTACTGGAATCTTTCAAACAATCATTGACATTCCATCTGAAATTAACGGCAAGTCCGTTGATAGAGGTGAAACAATCAAGATCACATATACTGATTGGGGAACACCTGGTGCTGATTTCGTTGGCAAAGATGATCAAAAAGTAGAATTAAAATTCCATACGTCTAATTTCCAATCCCAGATTTTACTAGACAAAAAGGTGTACTCTTGGACAGAAAAGGTCTACATTACAATTATTGCCCCTGATCATAATTTTAACACAAATAAAATTGATGAAATAGGAAGTAAATCCACAAATGAAGTTAAGGTATCTACCAGATCAAACAAGTTATCCCAATACAAGCTTGTAGAGACTGGCACTGACACTGGAATATTTGTAGGTGAGGTCATTCTAACTGGATTCAAACATAATGCTGATGGCGATCCAAGCACAGGTGACATTGATGGAAGGGACACGATGCCTCGAACTGAACCCAAGAGTAACGGCGGTCCAACAAACGGATTTTTGGAATCAAAAAATGATGATGGATTAACAGTATCATTTCAATTTAGTGAACGAGAAACAACTCTTGGTTCTGCCTTGATCAGATGGAACATAGGTTCTGTAGAATGGGTTCAAAGTGTAGCTTCTGCCAATGGAGTTGGAATAATTCGTGTAATTGATCCTGATATGAATCTCAATCCTGAAATAGTAAACACACTTTCAATTGATCTGTGGTCTGATTCAGATCTTGGCGGTATTGACATTAGAGTTACTGAAACTGGACCGTCTACTGGCATATTTGAAGGAGATGTTGCTTTTACATCTACTGACCAATCATCCGGTAATCGATTACGCGTCAATGATGGAGATTATGTTACTGCACGATATAAAGACAATACATTGCCAAAACCATATACTACTGCAGATGAACTAAAAGTCTCATCCAG
>PFFZ01000097.1:1917-2190 GCA_002781805.1 Nitrosopumilales archaeon CG15_BIG_FIL_POST_REV_8_21_14_020_37_12 | reverse complement strand
TCTAGTTCAAATAAAGAACTCCGCAGGATTTGTAGAGTCATTGTCATGGATTGCTGGCGATCTTGAAAAAAACCAGTCTTTTTCCCCTGCAGTATCTTGGATTCCATCTGATTCTGGTACATATACTGTAACAGTATTTGTGTGGAATAGTTTGACAAATCCTATTGCATTGAATCCAACTGTGGAATTTACTGTTGATGTTACCTAATTTTTGTCATCCATAATTCATTTTAATACTGTGATTGCATTGTTGACTTGCCAGTAACTGACAAC
>PFFZ01000097.1:1019-1883 GCA_002781805.1 Nitrosopumilales archaeon CG15_BIG_FIL_POST_REV_8_21_14_020_37_12 | reverse complement strand
GAATAAAACAATTGGAATTATCATAAACAGGCTATCTGTAGGTTTTCTCTTTGCATTTATTTATCAAATTGTTGTGGGTCTTGCCACATCAGTTCTTTCAATCCCGTTAACTGGTAATATCTCTGATCTTTTTTTAGGGTTTGAAAAAGCCGATTCAGAAGGAATTCTTTTGATATCGTGGTGGATAATTTCCACGATAATCATTACTGCTATATCACTAATTATCGTAAAGAACAAATCATATTTTTCACCCTACAGGGATGAAAAAAATATCGACATTCCTCCCAAAATCTCTGTAGTTACTGCAATTGTTATTGGAGCCATAATTTCTTTTATGTTCTTTTTATTGGATACAATAATTGGAATTTTTGTTCCAGCAAACACCTCTACAGATGTTCAAGCTATTTACGAATCTGCTCTCTTGGGAAATTTCATTCCTTTGTATCTGAGCATTATTTTTTCAATAATAATCGGATTTATCATAGTTGGAATCTCCTCTAAAACCTCCAAAGTTTCAGCAATAACAGATGATCTTGGTGTGAATCATCTCACGCGTCTATTGAAAATAATCCCAAAGAAAAATTCCAATCGAATGACAATTGCTGACACAATTGGATTGCGACCCGGTGCACTAATCCACATAGGGGAGAAAAAAGTAGAACAGGTACGAATAGATCTCATTGAATATGATGAAAATGAGATAAACGAAATAAAGGATGCTTCAATTGAAGAGTGCTTAGAATCAAAGATCAAATCTAACGTCTCCTGGATAAACATTATTGGTGTTCATGATCCTAAAATTATTGAGAAATTTGGAACCGCATTTGACATACATTCACTTCATCAAGCAAATATTATGAATAC
>PFFZ01000097.1:776-918 GCA_002781805.1 Nitrosopumilales archaeon CG15_BIG_FIL_POST_REV_8_21_14_020_37_12 | reverse complement strand
TATCGATTCTTATTGATAAAAACCATGTCTTAACATTTCAGGAAGTTGAACAAGATTTCTTTGATCAAATTAGGAAAAGAATTAGAGATAATTTGGGTTCAATTAGAAAACAAAACAGCGATTATCTTGCATATGCACTACT
>PFFZ01000097.1:0-650 GCA_002781805.1 Nitrosopumilales archaeon CG15_BIG_FIL_POST_REV_8_21_14_020_37_12 | reverse complement strand
ACAAATGATTCTACTGAGAAAATCTGTTTGGCCATCAAGAGAAGTGATGGATATTCTTCAACGATCTCCTACTTCTTTGATTCATGAAACAACAAAAACATACCTGAGGGACACATACAATCATGTAGTCCAAGTAATTGATACTATTGAAGGATTACGAGATGTAACTGGAGGTATGGTCGACACTTATCTTTCCAGTGTGAGTAACAAAATGAATGAGGTGATGAAAACTCTTACGGTGATTGCAAGTATTTTCATTCCAATTACGTTTATAGCTGGTATCTATGGAACCAATTTTGAATATCTTCCTGAATTAAAATGGGGAGGAAGTTATTTTGTAATGCTTGCAGGAATGTCTGTCATTGTATTTGTTATGCTTGGTTGGTTTAAGAAAAGAAAATGGATCTAGCTTGACAATAAAATAATGATGTTGTTGCATTGTAGGTTGCTTGTAAACAAATATCATATACAAATAACCAAAAAGATACGATCTTTTTACACAATATCCAAAGTTCAGGCTACTTGGCATGCCACAGGCTAAAATCAATCAATAGATATCTGAATGTCTAATAATTTTCTGAGCAAAGACGTATTTGAGGTGTATTCTAAACGCCCAACCCCTGATTCATCTCATATACGTTTGACCTCAT
>PFFZ01000045.1 GCA_002781805.1 Nitrosopumilales archaeon CG15_BIG_FIL_POST_REV_8_21_14_020_37_12 | reverse complement strand
TCGTCTTCGTCATCATCGTAATCTATGTTTTTCACTTTGTCCAAAGTCATGAAATGTCGACAGTTAATTTTCTATTAAATAAACCCGTAATTGATTTTTGACCCACATGAAATCAACTGGATATCAACAATCCAGACCAATTCAAAATGTCATCAGGTTTTATCCAACAGATACAATGAGAGGCGGAAGTGAATATTGTGGACAAGAAGAAAAAATAAGCGTAAATCATTATACTGATGCAAAAAACGATGTGTGATTTTCTTTTTCCTTAATTTTCATTGTTTCTGAATTTCCAGAACAATCAGAAACCACAAAAATACTCGAATTAATTTAGTACACGATCAGATAGAAGGAATTTTTCTGTGAATTTTTGCAGATACGAGTATTTCAGAGATCATTCTGGATGCCAAATGAGAAGTATTGTCTTGGACGTCAAACGGAGGACACACCTCCATCATATCCATTCCAAGAATACCGCATTTGCCAATATTTTGCAAAAGTATTGACGCAGTAAGTGGATCCAACCCCAGAGGAACAGGGACTGAGACACCAGGAGCAAAAGCAGGATCAATACAGTCCATGTCAAATGAAATGTAAATATTTTTTCCCAAGGTAGACAGGATTTCATTAAGAGTCTGCTTCAGACCAGAATACTGAATATCAGTAGGAGAAAATACATTAATTCCATATTTTTTGATGTTTTGTATCTCCTCAAGTTCAGGACTTCGAATTCCAATCATTACACTGGATTTCGTATCAAGAAATGGAAGGCAATCATATATGACAGAGCCATAAAAATCAGTAGTAGATGAGACAAAGTCAGGATGAGCATCAAAATATACCAGAGATAGGGGTTTTGATTTTTTGCCAAGAATCTTTATGATTAATGATGTAAGAGAATGATCACCTCCCATCGTAATTGGAATTTTATCATCTTGAATTATCCTTTCAAAAACTTGCGGGACGTCACGCCTAGAAACATTTCCCAAATCAAAGATTTTTGATTGTGATGGACCCAGATTTGTATATGCTAAAGATTCCAGGCCATTTTCAACATATACATCTCGCTCTTTGGATATTTGTCTAATTCGGTCAGGAGCGCTAAAAGTGCCTTTTCTAAGTGAATGTGAATGAGATTCATCAGGGATACCAACTACAACATAATCCGATTCCCGATAGGAATCAGAGTTTGACCAACAAAGAGTATTACCCATCATAGTCTCACCAAAAGTTTAGGATCAGGACAATTCTGCAAATTATTACAGTTTACATGGTATTGTATTGGAGTGATAGTTTTGCAATGAACACATATTTGCTGAATGGTATCAAAGCAATAGGTACACTTAGACCAAGGTTTTGTTTCCATTCCACACAGACGACAGGATTCATCAGGCAATTTTTGCACATGCTGCGTCTTGAACAAAGTCATTTTAAGTACTAGGAAATTGAGTAAAAATCAGATAATACAAACCAGTTGACTTCCTATGGGGTTTAGTCAATTTAAAATGAATAAGGCAAAGACAAGATTATAAAATCAAGATATTTTGAACAGATCTTTAGCATTCTTGTACATCAGCAGATCTCTATACTCTTGTTTAATTTTGAGCTTTGCTACAAAATTAAGATACGAGTCCATAGTGCTGATTGGCCAATCGGTTCCATATAGGAGATATCTTGGTTCCCCTGCATAGTTGATCAACTCTGCTACTTTTTCTTTCATCATCTTTTCAAAGTAATGATCAAAATTACCAACTACAAGTCCTGAAATATCTGCATATACGTTCTTATTTTTGTAAATTACTTCCTGTGCATCTTGAATCCAGGGATTTCCCAAATGACACAAGACAATGTTTACCTCAGGATTATCAACTGCTACTTCATCAAGATGAAGCGGGCGGGCGTAACGCAATTTTCCTTTTGGACTAAATGTATCTCCAGTATGGATCATGACAGGAATGTCAAATTCTAAACACGTATCGTAGACTTTTTGATATCGTTTGTCATACGGGTAATAATGCTCATATCCCGCATAGATTTTCAAACCTTTAATCAAGCCATCTTTTATCCATTGTTTGTAATTTTTCAGATCCTCATCAGTATGATTATCAATAGTAAAGCCAGCAACAACCCCTAGATTATCATATTTCTGAATTGCATCAATAATTTGCTTAGTGGAGGGCCTTTCTGAATTTACTTTGTAAGACGACAGAATCAAGGCATAATCAACATTATTACTTATCATCTCTAGTTGAAGTTTTTCTAATCGATCTTCCAGAGATGGAGTATTTTGTAAGAGTTCATACTGGTTTATGTGAACATGGCAATCAATTATCATTGTTTAAAATTGGGATTTTTCCATTCAATAAAGGTTGCATAATTAAGAGATCTTGGATCTTTCATATAATTTGGGAGAATTTTGATGAATTTGAAGCCGTTTCTTAGCTGAAATGCAAGAACTGGTTCTTTGATTTCATGACGCTTTACTTTTTGCACATATTCCAGAGGGGTCATCTCATTGGCATATTGAGAATAGTTGGATATTCGTCCTCCAGCGATAATCCTGCGTAAATTCAAATCAGTTGCCAGTTTCTTTCTTGCATCATACAATTTTGTAGCAACTCCCAGTCGTCGATAATCTGGATGAGCCGAGACATCAGCACCATAAAGAGAATCCCCATCAGGATCATGGTTTTTGAAATAGCTATTGCCACATGCATCTTTCCATGTGTGCTCTTTGTACTCGGGTTCAAGTGTTATTATCAAACTGCTGCACGAGCCGATAATTTTGCCATGATATTCAGCAACAAACTGGCCCTGAGGAAAAAGTTTGAGGTGAGTTTCCAATTGGTCAGGTTTCCAATAGATTCCTTTTGCAGCCATGATTGGAAAGGAGGCTTTTTGCAGTTCAACAATTTGTAAAATGTCTTCTTTTGCCATAGTTCGTATAACGACATGGCTAGTGCGGTGCTTTGACAACAGACATTACATATTTTTGTAGTTATTTATCAGTTCAGAAGTAAGATCTGTTTGAAGTTACTTTTCACCATTGGAAAATGATTTTTTGAAACAGGTTATGCCAGAACACAGATTCAAAGCAGTAGAAGATACAAGGTTGTAATATTTTGTAGTCGGTAATGATATGTGTTGATTATGCATTGACTTGAAGTCATCATTTATTGTATGAAACAACTAATTTAGAATAGATTCCAAAAGACATGTAGACCATAAATGAAAGAAACAACACAATCTCAAATCAATTTGGGTGATTACAATAAGGTACAAGACCAAGCAAAAGCAGTGGGAATTGGGAAAATTTCAGGTAAAATTATCAACATCAAGGACTTTCGTACAAACAGAGGCAGGCCATCACAGTTTACCGCAAAAGAAGCAATTGGAGAAGACGGTCTAACAGAGTATCACGTAATTGACACAATGGAGTCCTTTGAAATAAACAAACAACAAGTATGTTCATTTTTTGTAACACCGGCAATAGTCAAACAAATTCAAAGAGTTCCAAACTATCAGGAAGAATTGGCATCAGGTAAGGTTTTTGGACCATGTAAGGTGGGACAAAAAAAATCAACCAAGACTAATGCAAACTATTGGTGCCTTCTTTTTCCTGGAGAAGAAGGTTACTAACCCTTATTTCACCAGAATATGCAATAACAAATCGACTTGACTCTAATCTTT
Source organism: Nitrosopumilales archaeon CG15_BIG_FIL_POST_REV_8_21_14_020_37_12 (assembly GCA_002781805.1). Lineage (GTDB taxonomy): Archaea > Thermoproteota > Nitrososphaeria > Nitrososphaerales > Nitrosopumilaceae > HKST03. Next base: position 1,771 of record PFFZ01000045.1, on the reverse strand, counting down.
TGTTTTAGTTTTTTCATTACTCTTGTTTTGTGCTTCAGAGTCTTTTGCTTTGTCTCTAACGCTTTTCATTACACAGAACTTGCGCAGAGTGTTCATTATTCCCATAGCATGAATCAGAGAGATGCCAACTTAAGCATATCTAAGACAAAGAATTGACTCGAAATGATTTTTTATTGTGTGTAGGAACAACCTAGTTAAATGCCAGGACAGTGATGATCAACACGATGCTGCCCAACAGGCCCAAAATTGCCAGTTTACTCTTGGTTGACCATCCTTCTTTAATAGATATTTTTACCATGACAATCAAAAACAAATACCAAAATTAAGCCTACTGAAAACAACACATCTGGTTTTTCACATTGAGAAAAAACAGTCTCCTTTGCTTTGGAGACTATGTTATGCATTAACTAGTTTATGTGAGCTTTTGGGCTCCCAGCTAACACCGCAAGATGTCTCTGACTCAATGAAATGGATAAGAACAGAGTATTTGTTAAAAACTAGAGTCAAAAAGAATTACTTTTTGCTAAAAAAATTCATTGTAAAAAAACAATCAGAACACACGAGCCTGGCAGCATAAACACATTAGTTGACTTTGATGATGCCTGACTTTGCCAAAAATTCTATTCCCTTTAGGAAATCGTCTTCTCCTATCAGGCCGTCTGCCCACCATTTGGCATTATTTTTGATCCAAGGAGGAATCTCGTTTACAGAGTTTCCAGAATCGGCAGCAGTATCTGGAATGTCCATGATTTTATTTTTTATCATAAATTGAATTCCCTGAACAAATGAAGAGTCGTCAATTGAGCCGTCTGCCCACCATCCGGCGTTGTTCTTAATCCAGGAGGGGATTTTTTCCTTTGGAGCATTTGCAGTATTTTCTTCATGTAGTTCAAAATCAAATTCAGAATACTTGAACCTATCAAAGTCATTTATTCCCAGTCCAATCAGTACAATTTGTAAATGGTACTTGCCATTAATCATAGGTCCAAATTTCCTAGTCTCAGTTCCTTTAGGTAGTTCGATTCCCAAAAGATTTGGGTTTGTACCAGTGTTGAAAGTTTCATTGCCATTTGGATCCTTTAATGAATATCCGTATCTCACACCAGATGCCATATCTCCATTTTGATCAAAAAAGGTAGTAGTGATAACAAGGTCTTTGTCTGAATGGTATGCAGAGTCATAGGAAATTATGGCACCATACCCATTGTCAAATGAGATGTGTTTCTCAACAAAAGACGAGCGGTCACCAGGCGAAATTGTCACAGTTAAATGATTCAGATCATTTTGTATTTGTTTTAATTCATCATTGTCAATCGTAAAATGAATCACAGTCCGATCATGCTTGGAATAAACGTCATAATGTATTCCCTGAGGCAACATCAAATCGTCGTTGACTTTGGCAACAAAGCTCTTGATGTTCTCAAATGGAGGGAAGTTTTTTGGAAATTCAAAATTATATTGGATTTGATCGGTATGATCCACATGATTCCAATCAAAAGGCATTTTAAAAACAAGTGAATTTGAGGAAGAATCAAAATTCAAATCAGTAATTGGATCATGATAGTTTTTTACAAACACAGGGTAATCGGTTTCATTAAAAGAAATTGTGAATTGACTTTCAGAAGGAATTATCAATTTTGTTTCAAAATCAATGTCTTCGGATGTCTGAGTCTTTGGATTTTTAGCGCCAATTATGGAAGTTTTTACTGTGTATTCACCGCTTTTGTCAAACACGGGGCCAGTAATCACGGGTTTGCTGGATGCAGAAGAG
>PFFZ01000090.1:2679-24621 GCA_002781805.1 Nitrosopumilales archaeon CG15_BIG_FIL_POST_REV_8_21_14_020_37_12 | reverse complement strand
ACAGTACTAATTCCATCATTAATTTGATCGCTAGTTTTTCCTACAACTTTATCAATTGATATGTCCAATGTTTTTTCTACAGATTCTGAGGTTTTTGTTCCAATATCACCAACATTGTATTTTAGTGATTCAGTAATAGAAATTGAATTATTTGGAAATAATATGTCAATTTCTGATGAAAAAATCAATCCACCTACAAGAAGAATGGCTCCTATTATGCCTAATTTAATTAACATTTACTAAAAATCTCAAAATTGTTTTTTAGAACCGTACTAAAAAAAATGACAAGTTATGATTTAATTTTATTAACTAGTTTCTCTGTGTTCCAACAAGCGAGTCAATTATTCTATCAATATCAGAAGAAGAAATGGTGATTTTTAGTGGTCCGAGAGGAGATTCTTCTGCATTCTCACAAAGCACAACTTTTTCAACAAATGCCGCTTGTTTGTTGAGATAAAACCACGTGGAGTCTTTATCCATATGTTGCTCTAATTGACGTTGAAGTGCTTTCTGGGATTTTGCAGAATGAATTGATTCATGAATTTTTTCCAGAGAATGAAAGTTTTTTGATTGTGCTTTTATAGAAAATTTATCTATTGTAATATTACTGTCAGGTAAAATGTTTAAAATTGCTTTTTCTATTTTGGCGGGATTCTCAGATGGGTTTATTGAAGAGAGAACTTCAACACTGCAATTATAATTAGAAAAGTTCATTCAAGCCAGCTTTGAATTTTTCTAAAAGTAGCTTCAATTAGTTCTTCTTTTGTTTTGTTATTATTTGTAATAGCATCATCAGATAGTGCAATGGAATTGCTAATTCCAACTCCTAATTCTCTAGTATCTCGTTCTTCAAAATTTTCTTTTGTTTTAGGATCATCAGATCTGCCTCTTTGTTGCAAGAATTCAAATCTTCTATCAATGGATGCATGAATTGCTAATAATTTTACAGTTCCATATTTTTTCAATACATCAATTTCGGCGTTAGATCTTACACCATCAATGATTACTACATTTGATTTAGAATTTTCAATCTCTGGAATTACTAAATGTGCTATCGCACCAGGCCCATTTTTTTCTCGTAGTTCAATCATCAGTTTTCCAAGGTTTAGACTCGTGGGTTCTAAATTTCTCTTCTTAGCTTCTGCTCTGACAACATTACCCATATTGATAGCGTCATAGCCTTTTGTTTTGAGACCTTCAGCTATGGTAGATTTGCCAGCGCCGGGCATTCCAGTTAAACAGACAATAAGTTTTGTCAATAATAAAACAAAAAAATTGCTTGTCTATGAAGGTACCGGAAATTATTATAGAGATGTTAAGAGAAAGCTTGTAATGAGGACTTTTGTAGCAGTTGAAATTTCTGATGAACAAGTGGTGGAGGAAATTTCAAAGTTTCAATCAGAGTTAGACATTGATGCAAAGCGTGTAGAACCCCAAAATCTTCATTTTACACTCCAATTTTTAGGAGAAATTTCAAAAGAAATGTCTGAAGAGGTGTGCGAATTGTTAAAAAAAATCGAATTTTCAAATTTTACTATAAATTTTAGAGGAATTGGTGTATTTCCTGAAAGTAAATTTCCAAGAATCATATGGATTGGAGTAGATGAAAAAGGTGGTAATGCATTGATCGATTTAGCAAAAAAAGTAGAAAATGCTTTAACTTCGCTCGGGTTTAGAAGTGACAAGCCATTCAAACCTCATATCACAGTATTTAGAATTAAAAATAAGATTGAAGATATTACCAAAAAGTTGCAAATGTATGAATCTGTCGAGTTTGGATCTCAAAAAATTACTAATTTCAAGTTTAAACAAAGTGTCCTTACACCAAATGGACCAGTCTATTCTAATTTGATGGAGACTAGAGGAGTTTAGATGAAAAAGGTAATTCTTGCTGCAAAAAGATCAATAATTCCATCTAGGAATGAGATTATTTTAATAAAGAAAGTGGCAAGTTTAGCAATTGATTTAATTCAAAATGAAGTCAGGAAATTTCCTGAAATAGTAGGAGTTGAGTTTGGTGGTTCTTATGCAAAGGGGACTTGGTTATCTAAAGAGGCGGATATTGATATTTTTATCAAATTTAAAAAATCAACATCTGATAAAAAATTTGAAGAGATCTCAAAAGAAATAGGTTTTTCTTCTATGAAGAAATTCAAACCATATATCAGATATTCTGAACATCCGTATGTTGAAGCACGGATTCAAGGAATAAGGATTAATGTGGTACCTTGTTTTGATGTTGAATCGGGACAATGGAAAAGTGCGGCTGATAGATCTCCATTTCATACAAGATTCATGCAGAATACACTTTCTTCTCAAATGAAAGATGAAGTAAGACTGCTAAAGGTATTTTTAAAATCTATGGGAATCTATGGAGCGGAAATTGCACGTCAAGGATTTAGTGGATATGTTTCAGAGGTTTTGATTTTGAATTTTGGTACATTTGAAAATGTGATAAAATCAATTTCTAAAATAAATGAAAAACAAGTAATTGGAAAAACAACAAAGAAATTTGATACTAGTATAATCATCATAGATCCAATAGATAGTAATAGAAATTTAGCAGCGGCAATGTCCAATGAAAACATAGGAAGGTTTGTTCTTTCATGTAGGGCATTTAGGGACAATCCTAGCAAGCAATTTTTCAGCACATCAAAAAGAAAATTATCCAGAAATTGGGAAAACGTACTTGTAATAAAATTTAATTTCAAAACACGAAGTCCAGATATAATATGGGGACAGATTAAAAGGGCAAACGCGTCTTTGGCTACCCAACTAGAATTGGGAGGATTCAATGTACTGCGTAATATGTCCTATACTGATGAGAAAAGAGAAGCATATCTTTTCTTTCTGCTAGAATCATCAATAATCCCACGTAAATATGCAAAAAGAGGCCCAGATGTTTTTAGAGAAGATGGATCAAAGAGTTTTATTAGAAAAAACATTACAAAGACAAAATTAATGTGGATTGATAATAATTCAAAAATTGTATCATTGGAAGAAAGAAAATGGAATGAAGCAGTAAAATACATCAACGACTTTTTGAAAAATAATTTACAAACTGGTATTCCAAAAGGATTACAATCTGATCTAAAAAAAGGGTTCAAAGTTTTTCTGGGTAGTAAAACTTTGAAGAAATCAATTAAAGAGGCTGCTTCAGATTTAGTAATAACTAATGAAAAGATCTTTTGTTTCAATCAAAAAGTTTGACGAAGAACCGTATTCTAAGATTATTGGATACCCAGGAGCAAACAAGACTCAGATTAAATCACGAATTTTAGAATTAGAAAAATTAAAAATCAGATCAGTATCTTTTTCAGGACCGACAACTATTGGAAAACTGGGCATACTCGGTAAGGGGTATGTAGGAGTTGTCGTTCTTGCAAAGAAGGGTAACAAAGAGATGGCAGTAAAAATAAGAAGAATGGATTCTCAAAGAAAAGAAATGAGAAATGAAGCAAAACTGCTAAAAATTGTAAATTCAGTTAATGTTGGACCACAATTATTTGATGTAAGTAAAAATTTTCTAGTCATGGAGTTTTTAGAAGGGGAAAAAATAGGGAGTTGGATAAAAAACATTACTGGAAAAGGAAGTGTTAAAAAATTAAAACACATCATAAAAACGGTTTTAGAAGATTGTTATAGATTAGATCAGATAGGATTTGATCACGGGGAATTGAGTAGTATTACCAAACACGTAATTGTTGGAAAATCAAAATCGACCCTAATAGATTTTGAAAGCTCCAGTACAAAGAGAAAGGTATCAAATGTGACTTCCGTTACGCAAGCAATTTTCATTGGCTCTGGTATAGCCAAAGATGTTCAAAGAATATACAAACTACCATCAAAGGAAAATATCATAGAGGTTTTAAGATCATACAAGCGAGAGCAATCAAGACAAAATTTTGAAAAGATTTTGTCTACGCTAAAATTGTAATGGGACCGGCAGGATTTGAACCTGCGACCACTTGCCCCCCAGGCAAGTATCATACCAAGCTAGACCACGATCCCGTAAATGAAAGGCACTAAGTGAAATTATTAAATCGTCGGATTGTATTGTATAATCATGAAGATTTGTAATATTTGTAATAGAATTTCAGCAACGGATCAAGATCATCTTGATTGTGTGCAGAGGAGAAGAGTTGAATTAGAAGATGAGGATCTAAAAAAGAAAATTCCCGAAAAATTAGACATTGCAAAAAATCCTCAGGATTTAGGTGTAGAAGTAAGAGCAATACTAGAGCATTTGTCTAAAGAAAAAGAGCCATCATAACCATTTTTCAATTCGTTCTTTTTCAAACTGTATTTTTTCATTAAGGTAATTCTTGGTTGATTCAGTAAGTTTTGTTATTGGTTTTGATTCTGAAAACATATCTACTTCAATTATGGACGCGGTATTTCTTCCTGATTCAATAAAGCAACCACCTTTTCCATCAAATAATGCCAAATCCTTTTGGTTTTGAATTTTAGAGACAATGTTTTGTGCAACTGCAAGTCCTTCACCTTCTGCAAATATTCCAGCTTTTGGGACTGCCATCTTTTCTCCAACAGGTAAGCTAGTTACATCACCAATTGCATACACATTCTCAAATAATGTTTTGCAATCTCGATTAATTTGAATAAAACCATCTGGTTTTGCCAAGCCACATTCATAGATGATTTGGGGGGCAACATGTGGAGGTATGGCCAAGAGTAAATCAAAATCAGCCTCAGCATTCTCAAACACGAGCTTGTTTTTTTCTACTGATATGGTTTTACATGAATTGTAAAAGATTATTTTTTCAGAATTGATCATTTCGAGGATTTGTTGGCTTACATCAGTACCTGCTGCAGGTAGTGTAATTGGTGCAGGACTGTAAAAATTAATTTTAACAGAATTACGGACTTCAGAATTTCTAAGCATTGAATTAATTAGAAGAGCTGCTTCAAATGGTGCGGGCGGACATTTGTATGGCATTCCCATAATTGCAATGGCTATGTTTCCTGATTTTATTGCAATCAATTTGTTATGAATTTCATCTAGATGGTTATGATCATAAAGATTCAGTCCATTTTCTTTCAAGCCAGGAATTTTTTCAGGAGCTAGTTGAGCTCCCAATGCAATTATCAGATAATCATATGAAATATTTTTTGATGTGGTTTTCACTGTCTTGTTTTCCAAGTCTATTTTTAGAATTTCTTCTTTTACAAAATCTATCTCTTTTTTTTGTAAATTATTTAGCGAACCGATAGAGTTTTCAAAAGTTCTAGTACCATTCATGATCCATAATTTGACAAAACCGACCATGAACCAATCTTTTTTATCAACAAGCGTGATTCTTACTTTTGATGATGGCAATGAATTTCTGATTTCATTAGCTGCGGACAATCCACCAAACCCTCCACCAAGAATTAAGACGTGTGGAATGTTTTTGGACAATTTATCGTTCTTGTGTTGTGGGTCTGATTAAAATTTCGTTAACATTAACATGATTTGGAGACTCTACTGCATAAAGAATTGCATTTGCTATATCATGTGCTTGTAATGCTTCCATTTTTTTTGCATTTTCAACAAAACTCTGTAATGACTCATCAGTGATTGTATTAGTTAATTCGGTTGCAACAACGCCTGGTTCAATACACGTAACACGAATGTTTTTTCTTACACTTAGCTCTTCACGCAATCCTTCACTGAAAGCAGTAATTGCATGCTTGGTGGCACAATAAACACTACCAGCGGGAAAGACAATTCTTCCAGCTACGGATGAAATGTTCACAATGTGACCAGATTGTTTTCCGAGCATATGTGTAACCACTGCACCTGTACAATATAGAACACCTTTGATATTGACATCTATCATCTGATCCCATTCATCGATTTTCAAATTTTTGACAAAACTTAGTGGCATTAAACCAGCATTATTTACCAAAATATCTACAGATCCCCATTTAGCTATAACAGCATCAACAAAAGAAGTACATTCTTCTCTTTTTGTAACATCTAGTTTATGAGAAAATACTTCGCCACCTTGTTCTTTAATTTTCTTTTCTAGTTCTGAAAGTCTGTCTGTTCTTCTTGCACCTATTGCAACTTTTGCTCCAGCTTTTGAAAGTGCTAATGCAGTTGCAAAACCTATGCCACTACTTGCACCTGTAATTATTGCTATTTTATCTTTAATCATTAAATTTCACTTATCTAATTTTTAAATTCTTCATTGTAAAAATGTTTACTTGATTTCTTAGATAAATTAAAAATTCAATGTATCAGTTTAATAGAAGAAAACTATTATTCATATTGTGAAACCTGAAAAATGTGCATATTGTGGAGATATGACAGATATGCCGTTTCAATGTAATTATTGTAAAGATCCTTTTTGTTCTGAACATAGACTTCCTGAAGAGCATAGATGTGTAAAATTAACGCAAATTCGTGCTAAGAGATTTGGAGAGAAAAAAGTTATTCGCGATGGTGGACGAAATAAACCAAACATTTTCAAGCGTTTGTTCGGCAGGTTCTAATATCAATACGGGCTTTTATCCGGCGAGATTTTTGCGCGTCTTCCTTGATAGATAAGAGCAATTGCTAGGGCAAACATCACCATTGCCGTCAATGGAAAATTTTGTGGCGCAGGAAGGATGAACCAATAGTATATGCCAAAGCCAATCGAAACAATAGCTTGTGTCCAGAGTTTTATCCACTTTGGAGCTTTGACTAGTCTACTTATTGCTTCAACTGAAAAAATTCCAATTACAGGATAAATTGTATAAAATAGAAAATCAATAACATCAACACCTGTATGGGTCATAAAATGAAATATTTGGGGTATAATTTCTATCTAATCTTCCCATCTGACTTTGGTTGCAACATGTTTGGAAATTAATGCCTGAGCATTCTCATAGGGGATTGTTGCAATGTCTTCAATCTTGAATGGACCGTATCTTTCTAGATCAGCACCTACAATTTCATCAACTTCTTTGAGAAATCTTACTACAACGGTTTTTGTTTTATGATTTTGTGATAGTGATTCAAGAAACTTGGATTTGCCGTTTGTTGTGGCAGACAGAATCATTTCGGTTCTTTCTCGTTTCTCTTCTTCAGAATCGAGGATAAATTTTTCTTCATCTAGTAGATTTTCAAAGTCAATTTTATCTGATTTGGAAATTTTGTCTAATCTGATATCAATTAGTAATGATGTGAGATCTGTTGCCATTTGAATAAGGGTATCTTTGATTTTGCTTTCAACTCCGTCAAATTCTTGTTTTTTTAAATTTCCAATAAAATCTGAAATTTCTCTGTAAAAATTTGCGTCGATTTCTTGGATCGACTCATTTTCAGTTTCCCGCAAAACTATATGATGTAATTTACTGATATCAATTTGGTTTGTTTCTGACATTTCTTACCTAATCCTTAAATGATGGATGTATTTGTGTTTGATTGAAGTACAAAATTGCCCTATAAAGTTAGTCATGGTAAAGCAATCCAAGTAACATATTCACCGGATGAAGTATTTTCAAGAATTCAACATGAGGGCATTCAATTCATAGATTTGCAGTTTACAGGATTAACAGGCCGCTTTCATCACACTACGATTTCAGCCAACACATTTACACCCGAACAAATGCGTGATGGACTGCCAAAATTGGACGGTTCTTCAATTATTGGATTTACCAGTGTTGATGATTCTGATCTTCTCTTAAAGCCTGATCCAAATACTTTTGCCATAATTCCTTGGATGACGGAAAATAAGACCGCAAGGCTGCTCTGTGATGTTTATTGGGGGGAAGGTAGAGGTAGACTCTCGCGAGATCCCAGAGGAATTTCCCAAAAAGCAGAGGAGTACATCAAAACACAAGGATTTGATTCTAGTGCTTGGGGTCCTGAAGTAGAATTTTTTGTTTTTGATAAAATTCATTGGGATGTGTTAACTCCATACAAAGGCCAATCATATTCAATTGAATCTAAAGAAGCTCCTTGGAGTCAGGAAGGTTCAGGATATCCCATGGGTTTGCAAGAGGGATACTATCCAAGTACACCCTCAGACACTTTAACTCCGTTTAGAAATGAATGTGTAAATATTTTGAATACAAATTTTGGTGTGCTATGTGATAACCATCATCACGAAGTGGCAACTGCGGGTCAATGTGAAATTGATATCAAATATGATTATATGACAAATGCTGCAGACGCGGCACAGTCTTACAAGTACGTAATTAGAAATGTTGCGCAAAAATATGGAAAGGTAGCAACAATGATGCCAAAACCAATTGCAATGGATGCTGGTTCAGGCATGCATGTAAATGTAAGTTTGTGGAAAGGAAAAGAAAATTCATTCTATGATCCAGATGAAGAAAATGAGTTAAGTCAAATTGGAAGATATTTCTGTGGAGGAATAATTAATCATGCAAAAGCATTGTCTGCAATTTGTAACCCAACTACAAACTCATATCACAGATTAGTTCCAGGTTATGAAGCACCTGCATATATCGCTTGGAGTGCTGGAAATAGATCAGCGATTGTTAGAGTACCAAAACACCTCCAAGGGAAAAATTATGCACATCTTAAAAGATTAGAGTTCAGAGCACCTGATCCGTCATCTAATCCATATCTTGTATTTGCAGCAGTAACCGCAGCTGGAATGGATGGAATTAAGAAGAAAATAGATCCTGGTGAACAAATTAAAGATGATATTTTCAAAATGACAAAATCAGATCGGGCTAAGAGAGGAATAGGTGTCTTGCCAAAAAGTTTAGGTGAAGCGTTAGATGAGTTGGAAAGCGATCGAAAATTTCTCAGTCCAATTTTTGCTAATGATGTAATTGATAAGATTATAGAATTAGAGAGGAGGGATCAACGCGAAATTGCGATTAGACCACACCCTCATGAATTTTATCTATATTTTGATGTCTAAACTCGTCCAGTCAACTGAATGATGTAGAATAAGGATATTCCAATCAGGACAAATCCCGTACCAAGAAATATTATTTTTCTTTTGTCTGTAGTTGCAGCTTTATAGAGCAATATTCCTCCTGCTAAACCTACGAACAAAACTATAACTCCAATAACCACACTGTCAAAACTGGTATCTGTAATTAACGGATGAAAGAAGCCAGACAGTAATGCAAAAAATGCGATCAGGTAAACATACTTGAATCCAGAAATTACTTTAGAAGTAGATTTGCTCAATATCAACCATAAATTTAGTTATCAAATAAACTTTTGAAAAATAATTTGTTTTAGGAACAAATTACATCATTCCGCCCATATCAGGCATTCCGCCCATGCCACCCATTCCTGGCATTCCGCCCATGCCACCCATTCCTGGCATTCCGCCTTCTGCTCCTGGTGGTGGACCTGCAGACTTTTGAGTAGCAATGACGTCATCGATTCTAAGAATCATGCATGCTGCTTCAGATGATGCAGAAACAATTTGAAGTTTGACTGCAAGAGGTTCAATAATATCACTGGATTTCATATTGGCAATTTTTCCTTTCATTACATCAATACCAGTCCATTTTTCGCCCTTGAGTTGTCTTGAACGTAGAGCAGTAAGTGTATCAATTGGATCCATTCCTGCATTCTCTGCTAATGTTAATGGAATTGCTTCAAGAGCATCTGCAAATTTTTCTGCTGCAAGTTGTTCTCTGCCTTCAAGTGATTTTGCCCAGTTTCTTAATTTAGTTGCAGCAAAAGTTTCAGGTGCTCCACCTCCAGCTACAATTAGTGGATTAATAATCACATCTTTAACTACCATTAATGCATCATGAACAGAACGTTCTACTTCATCAACGACTCGTTGAGAACCACCACGAAGAAGTAGTGTAACAGATTTTGGATGTTTACATCCTTCAATGAAAACCCATTTGTCTTCTTCTATTTTTCTTTCTTCAACAAGTTCTGCTCCCCCGAGATCCTTTTCAAATAGATCATCAAGGTTCGTTACAATTCTAGCTCCAGTTGCTTTTGCTAGTTTTGTAAGATCACTTTCTTTAATTCTTCTAACTGCAATTATTCCTGCTTTTGCAAGATAATGTTGAGCCATATCATCAATTCCTTTTTGACATAATACCACGTTGGCTCCTGAGCCAATTACCTTGTCTACCATATTCTTTAGCATTCTATTTTCTTCATCAAGAAATGTCTTTAGCTGTTGTGGATTTGATATGTTGATTTTGGCATCAGTTTCTGTTTTACTAATTTCAAGTGCGGTATTGATCAAGGCTATTTTTGCATCAGAGATTTTACGTGGCATTCCACCATGAACAATCTCTTTATCAAGCACAATTCCCTGCACTATTACAGAATCCTTAATTGAGCCTCCCGCTTTCTTTTCTACTTTAATATCATCAATATCGACATCATATTTTTCGCCATCTTTTTCTGCTACTGCCAGTACAGATTTTACAATTATATCTGCTAAAAGATCAGAGTCTTTTCTTACTAGTTTTGTTTGCATTGATGTCTTTGCAATTTTGGTAAGAATTGATTTATCATTTGCAGAAATAGTATCAGCAATGCTTTCAAGGAATTGTTTTGCTTTCTTTGCTGCTTTTCTGTATCCGTCTACAATAATTGTTGGATGGACATCCTGATCTAGCAATGATTCAGCATTTTCAAGAAGAGCTCCAGCTAAAACAACTGCAGAAGTTGTTCCATCTCCCACTTCATTATCAGTAGTTTTTGAAATTTCTACAAGCATTTTTGCAGCTGGATGTTGAACATCAATTTCTTTTAGAATAGTTGCTCCATCATTTGTAATAGTAACATCGCCAAGAGAGTCAACTAACATTTTATCCATGCCTCGTGGACCTAGGCTGGTATGAACGATTTCGGCAATAATTTTAGCGGCAGCAATATTGTTCTTTTGAGCATCTCTACCTTTAGTTTCAGTGCCGCCCTCTTTTAATAAGACAACTGGCATATTTCCCTTTGAAGTAGCCGTCATACCCATAGATGGAAAAACTCCATATTCCCCTTTTATACGTTGCAGATCAAAAAATGATTTATCTCAATGAAAAAACGGTGTTTTTAAATTGGGAAAATCAAGGTGCATGATATGGCAAAATCTGCAAATAAAGAATCTTACAACAAGATTTTCTCAAAATTAAAAGAACATCATAAATGGTTTGAAAATTCCATTCCATTAATTGCTAGCGAGAATATTCCTAGCCCAGCTGTTAGGGAAGCAATAATTTCAGATTTTGGTAATAGATATGCCGAGGGCTGGCCTGGTGAGAGAGTATATGCTGGTTGTGTATTCATTGATGATGTAGAGTTTGAATGTATGAAACTTGCAAAAAAGCTTTACAAGGCAAAATTTGCTGATGTAAGACCAATTTCGGGAGTCGTAGCAAATCTTGCAGTATATTCTGCTTTTACCAATCCAGGGGACATAATGCTGGCACCTTCAATTCCTGCAGGTGGACACATCTCTCATGGTAAACGTGAGCATTTTGGAACAGCAGGACTTGTTCATGGATTAGAAATTGAATTCTATCCTTTTGATGCTGAAGAAATGACAATAGATGTTGATAAAACAAAACAAAAAATCGACGATTTAAACAAAGAAAATAGACTTCCAAAGATGGCAATGTTTGGTGGTTCATTATTTTTGTTCCCACATCCAGTAAAGGAATTATCTGATTTTCTAAAGAGTTATGGGATGCATATCAATTATGATGCAGCACATGTGGCAGGTTTGATCGCAGGTGGAAAGTTTCAAGATCCATTAAGGGAAGGTGCAGATACGATGACTATGAGTACTCATAAGACTTTGTTTGGTCCACAAGGCGGTCTTGTTTTAGGTTCTGAAGAACATGGAGAATTAATTAAAAAAGCTACTTTTCCTGGATTGACTAGTAGTCATCACATTCATCACATGGCTGGAAAAGCAGTTGCGTTTGCTGAAGCTTTAGAATTTGGCAAGGATTATGCCATTCAAGTGATTAAAAATGCTAAGGCTTTTGCAGAATCTCTTAGTAGCGTAGGTTTCAAAGTTTTAGGCGAAAGTAGAGGATTCACACAATCACATCAGATTGCAGTTAACGTTTTAGATTATTCCGATGGTGGTAAAGTAGAGGCTGATTTAGAAAAAGCCAACATAATAGTTAACAGACAATTGATTCCAGGTGATATTAAAGCCGGACGCAATTACTTTCATCCAGGCGGAATAAGACTTGGAGTTTCAGAGATCACAAGGCTCGGTATGAAGAAAAATGAGATGGAGGAAATTGCTGGTTTCATAAAGGAAGTTGTAATTGATAAAAAAGATCCAAAGAAAGTTTTATCAAAAGTCAAAACAATGAGGAAAAGATATCAGAAAGTCAAGTTTTGTTTTGATAACAAACTTGGGGCTTATGAATACGTGAAATTGAGATAAGGTTTAGGCATAATCAGTAAGAAGTGATTGATCTCCTTGGTTTTTTCCAAACACTAAATCAATTTCGTCGGACAAGGCATGAATTCTACCTCTTTGATAGATACCTACATCATACTTTTCAACTAAACGTTTAGCAAGTTTTAGATATTTTTCAACAGATCCTCTGGTGATTGTAGGTATGAGTTTATGACCACAAATACATGTTTGAATTAGTGGCATTCTACGAAATGATTTTCCACAACCTGTACATCTGAAATTTTGTCTTGCATATGCTCGTAGATTTCCCATAATATCTGGTACAAGATGAGTTGAGATAACATTTGAAACAATCTCAGATGTGTTTACAGCATCAATTAACTCCGCATTTCGAATTTGCATGTCAAATTTATCAAGCATGGAACCAAGAGTAGAATAGGCACTTCGAGATTTAGAAGTGGTCAATGATGTTGTTGCATGCGTAAAGTCATAGTCATGAAATTGTTTTTCTGTTTCAAGACGTGATTTAATAATTTCTACACATGTAACATCTGATGCCTTTTTTTGTTTTAATGTATCATGGAAAAACTCAAGTGGAAAGTTTCGTGTAACTTCAAGATTGTGTGCTTGGGGTTGAGATTCATGTGGGAGAACTAGTGGTTGAACTAGTAGGGGTGCATCCATCAACCCACCAATCCTGTCAGAAAGAAATTGCCTAGAAAAATTTAACAGACTGTCCATTAAGAGCATAATGGAATCGGCATCTCCATCTGCATCACGTCTTTTTGCAGAATGCCAATTAGGTGTACCAAAACATACATGTGTTTCGGTAAATCCTATGATCCTTCCTACAATTCCCACTGATGTATGTGGTGCCAAACCAATTATCAGATGACCAACTAGTTCATCAGTGTTCTTTACGTTATAAAATGGAGTTGTACCGTAGAACTTCTCTAACAGCGTATCTATGTATTTACAAACAGAAACAAGATACCTTCCACTTTCATTAGGAATGATAATGTCCTGTATTCTAAGTTCGATTGTTTGTTCGGAATCATGTATTGGATTGCCGTTAATATCATGGGTATAACCTAGTTCTTTTAGTTTGTCCATGGATGTACCAATCCAAGACGGTTTGAATTGGGTTAGAGGAGAGTTGGTGGCATCAAACCGCACAGTTCCATCCTTGAACACTGTAAGACCAAAGTTTTGACGAACTAGGCCTTTCTCTAATGGTTCGGCAATCTTGTCTTGATTGATAAGCTCTTTGACTCCTTTGAACGGTTCAAGAGCTCTTAACCCCATTTTTTCTTGAGCATTGAGTAGTTTTAATTTTAATGGGAATGCTTTATGTGAATGAGACGAAGCCTTTCTTTTACATTTTTCACAAAATGGATTTTCAAGTGTGTCTCTGCATTTATTACATCGGTAATTTACAATTGTTTTTGTTCCACATTTTGAACATTTAATTCCAATTGAGGGTTCATTGCATTCACTACAATATCTATTGAAAATATTTGTAAAAAAATTATCTTGTCTTGAAGCTTTTAAAAGATCTCTTGTAGGGCCTCCCTTATCACCTATTGGAAACAGAACATGGGTAGGGGGTTTCATTAATCTTGGAGCGGCCTTTTCTGGTCTTCCTATTCTCACTCCAATTGAGTTTGAGAATTTGTTTCTTATTTCTATTCCAGAAGATTCAGAGATGATTTTTGGGACTGACTGATCTGAGATGGTTGGCTTTTCTCTGAAAAGAAGATTAAAGAAAATCTTTGCTTCTTGATTTTCTAGAATTATTTTGTCATTGTTCTTGATGTGAGGCACGCCAAGTTTTTCAAGAATTTGTTTAGTTGTTAAATTAAATTCAATTGAATTTTCATTGAAATTAATTGGGGAAAGGAGTTTATGGAGTTCCTTACTTGAAATTTGATCCCAGTAGAATAGATACTTTGGATGTAGTGGGATATCGAAATCAAGTGATAGTTTCAAGGCCTCGTCTAATGAAGGAATTTTTTCAAGAAATTGTGCGAGATATTTATCATTAGGCTCGTATTTTGTTAATTTTTCACGTAACTCCTCTATCCAAAATTCTTCAACATATCCAGTAGGTACTAATTGTGAGTTATTTTCTAAAAAGTCTCCAAAAGAAATGAGGATATCACCTAAATGAAGGATTTTTTCAATTTCTTGTTTTATTTCAATTCCATGTTTAACATCTTGAATTCTTACCACATTGCCATTTTTTAGGCGTACAATTGGTGTTTCAATTGAATCTACAAATGCTACTGTAGCTCCTTTTCCTGGAACGTCAATTTTGATTTGAGTGCCAACTGCTATAGTGTGATCCAATATTTCTGCAATAACTGGATTTATCCCTACGGAAGCAAAACCAGTATTACAGGCTCGTCCATATCTTAACCTAAATCCCCCAAGCTTGTTAGGCATAGACAGAACTGATCTTCCGGTAATAACCTCGCGCATCCTTTTTGCTGCTGCATCCTCCTGATTATCTCCAGTCTGAACTGCACCTTTCAGATCAGCGAGCCATTCCCAACCATCCAAATTATACAACTCAATTCTTTTGAGTAGTTTTTTGGATCTTCCAATTAATCCATCATTTAGAACTCTAAGGGCACCTCCTCTAACTCTATCTGTTTTAATTCGTATCATTCCCTTATGATTAACCACTTCATATGGATCAGTATCAACTCCATCAAGTTCTACTGGTAGATTGGAAATAACATGCTCAATGTCCTCATCTAGAATATGGAATTGAAAGTGGCTTGCATCCCTTTCATAAATTCTCAATTCTTCAATAAATCTGCCAGTCTCATCATCAAAGGAGTTAGCTTGGTATTTTGATAGTCCAACGGCCTTTCGGACATGATCTGCTATAAGCATGGTAACGGCAGACTCAGTCCCTCCCGCAGAACGCATGGGTCCTGCAATTGATACGGACAGATAATCAGTTCCATCCTTGTTTTTCTTTATTTTGACTTCACTGATTCCTTGTAATGGTGCTATTGTAACCCCTTCTGTTACTATTGCCAATCCTACTCTAACTGCCAGATCAAGTTTTTCTTCTAAAGTTGAATCTGGAAGTGTGTATTTTCCTAATGCAATTTCTTTGGATAATATAAGAGCTGAAAGTTCTTTTCCATTAGATTTAAGCAGTGCTCTAAGTGGTTCTGCAATATCAATTTCGTGCATTTTTGCGACACGATCAGCCAGATCAAATGCGATTTTAGGCTCTATAATTCCAGACGAGTCTACAAGGCTTGATTTTGCTGCGGCAGCTTTCTCAAAAATTGTGTATGTGTCTTTGGACAGTTTGGAGTAATAGTTTTGATAAAAGTCAGGCATTTTGATGCCATTAATTCTGGAAATTGCATCATTTTCAGACATAATATCCCTGTATCACTTGCTTCTTTGAATTGCTTTTGCTATTTCTTCGAGTTTTTTAATACTTCCGCCTTTCTCCAAGAAAGTTCCTATAACAAGTGCATCAGCTCCAGCTTTTACGATTGTTGTTGCTGTCTTGACATCTCTTATTCCACCACCGACAATAAGAAATCCATCATACACCTTTCTTACAGTTTTGACCATTTCTGGGGTTACGGTTGATTTTGCCCCAGAACCAGCTTCCAAATATACAAATCTCATGCCTAGAAATTGAGCTGCCAAGGAATAGGCAGCAGCAATTTTTGGTTTATCAAATGGAATACCTCTTGCAGATCCAACAAACCATGCAGATGTTCCCTCGCCAATTACCAAATAGGCCGTAGGAAGTGGTTCTAATCCAAACTTTAGTACACTTGGAGCACCCAAAGCCTGTGCCTGAGTGATAAAATATGGATTTTCTGAATTCATTAAAGAACTAAACAAGATGGCATCAGCATCAGGCACCACACCTGTAACGTTGCCTGGAAATAAAATAACTGGTATTTTGATGCCTTTTTTGATGGCTTTAACTACTTGAGACATCTCAATCTGGTCAGTGGCAGACGAGCCACCCACTAAAATTGCAGACGCTCCAATTTTTTCCACGCCTTTTGCTAGTTTACTTGAGGATTCTAGATCAGATACCTCTGAATCAATTAACACGAACAATAACGCATTTTTCTTTTTTAGTTCAGATTTTAGGAATGTTTCAACATTGTTTCCAGTCATAAAATTGGTTTGTAAATGACTCTTTAAAGTTTAATTGGAATGGTAGTATACAGAATTGTATAGCTATGGCTGACATTAAACAATCTAATTTTAACAATATTATACAAAAAATTATCAAAAAATCACTGTTTACTGAGAGGCAAATTGAAATTATTTTAAATCAGAAAGATCTACTTGAATCTAAGTTTACTATAACTAAAGGCGCCTATTACAGGCAAGTAAATCAATCCAGAGAGAAATTAATTGCTTTATTCTATTCAATCATACTTTTACGTGGTTTAGGCATACTTTTACCTGATGATATTGATGTGATATCAAAACTTTCTGAACAGATTAGTGTGATAAATGATAGTGATATTTTTCCTGAAAGAGAAGATGATGTGATAAATGTGATTGATAGAGTCATACGTCAGGCATGTAACATGTGATGGTGCTAGTATGCTCTATGATATTGTGTGAAAGAATGTTGTGATAATATGTGTGAGTATGTTAATCTAAAATGTGAAATAATATTGTTCAATCACGATAAATCACATTCTAGGCGTAAAGTTTGTGATGTTAATAGAAATTCCTGAGCCTGAAGTGATTCTAAGTGTGATTTTAGCATTCATTATAGGTTTAGGAGGACTGTATTTGTATTATAAAATACGTCCATTTATCAAAACTAGCCACAAAATAGACTCATCACAGGCAGAGCTTTTGGAATATTACGAAAGACAGTTAATTGATATGAAAATACGCCTAGATGCTATAGAATTACAGGGAATTGAGACAAAACCCCAGGACACAAACATGGAATTAAAACAATTTTTGGAAAAACTTGTAAAAACACAAGAGGTCAAACCAGAACCAAGACCTGATATTGGACATGAAGTCAAACCAGAACCACAAATTAGTGAAAATGTGCCTGATATTGATCCAAATGACATCACAGAACACGTGTTACACTTAATCACAACAAAATCTATGACGTCACGTGATATTCAAAGGGCCCTAAAGCGTAGTAGAGAGCATACTTCACGAATGATGAAAAAGCTATTTGATGATGGTTTGGTTGAAAGAAACACAAAAACAAAACCCTATACCTATTCCATTACAGAAAAGGGAATGGAAAGAATCGGAACAATTCAACACAATCCCTCAATCACACAATAAGATCAAAGTATCATAATGGGGGTCATTTCTAATGATTTTTGAAATAAAACAACCCAGAGGAAGGTTATTTCATTATTAATTATAAAATTTAGATTTTAATAAATTATATATATTATTAATTTATAATTAGGTTATGTCGGTGCAGGAAAATGAGGTATTAGTAAAAATTACTTCCGCAGGTACAATCTCTATTCCAAAACAATTTCGTAAGTATATGGATATTCAAAAGGGTGAATATGTGAAGGTGATTTTAGGCAAGGATAGATTAATTATTCGTAAAATTATGATAACTTAGTAATTATTTTAATTTTTGACCAATTTTTATGGCTTGATATGTCCATTCACGCCCGGTTCTAACTCTATCAATTCTTCCTTTTGAAGAAAATCGTGACAAATATGTGGATATTATACTTAATTTAACAGGCTCGTTATATTCATCTTCAAATTTTTCAAGAATATTAGTTGATGTAAATTTGCCCAATGGGAAGTATTTATCCACGATATGCCATATTTTGGCGCCTATAGAATCCATATTGGTGGTTTCTTGTTCTTCTTCAATATTCATCAAATCCATCATTTCAAATATTTTTAATACTTTTTCTCTTGTTACGTTACCCTCTAATTTGATATCATAACGGGCACCATCAGAGTCTTCCATATCTATACGAATACGTTTTTTGGCCATCTTTTAGATCTATGAGGATCTAATGTTAACAGTTCAATAGATCCCAGAAGTTTTGTTAACTAATTAGTTTGTTAACATTGACTGCGTAAGCCACGCCTGGGTGTTTTTTTGTTATTAACAACAAACTATTACTCATTCATAATTATTACCTATATTTCACGCCTGGAGTGGAAATGAAGGGGTTAATTTTAGGTTGTTAACATTGTTAACACCAATCTTAACGCCTGGAATGGAAATAAAGGGGTCAAAATCGGTTATTTTGGGCTTTTTTTAACATAAAATTAACAACTTGTTAATTTGGTTTGGAAAACCCACACACCTGTTTTTCCACTCTATTTTTTTAAAATTATTTTTTTGAAAATCTAAAACTAACTAAAAATAATTAATTACAAACTAAACTAGAGTTAGTATTCTATACTATACTCTCTTAATTTAGATATGATTTATGATGTTGAGTAGAAACGTAGGTGTGTGAGTAATGTCAGATCCAATAGATAGATTACTTGATGCGGCTGAATCTGGTAAATCCATAATCAAGAATAGAGATATACTTCATTTTACCTACATTCCAGACACTATACAACATAGAACTGTAGAACAAGAACAAGTAACTCAATCACTCTTACCTATTCTTAAACACTCACGACCTTCAAATCTTCTAGTCTATGGAAAACCAGGTACTGGGAAAACCTTAGTTGTAAAGAAAGTCTTATCTAAAATTCAAGAGAGGGTTAGAAAATCAAATTTTCCAATTAAACTAGTATACTCAAACTCTAAAGAAGAGACCACATTATATGGTCTCTTAGTGAGTTTTGGTAGGCAGTTAGGTTTGGGTGAAGAAAAATTACCACCTACCGGACTAGCAATAAGTGAAGTCTTTAAGAGGATTTTGAATAAAATTGATGATGATAAACTAAACGCTATTTTTGTAATTGATGAGATTGATTATCTTGCCGAACTAGTCTCCAAAACAGGTAAGGACATCTTATATCAACTAACCAGGGCAAATGAACGATTAACACAGGGATCGTTAGCCTTGGTAGGAATATCAAATGATCTTACTTTCAAAGAGAAGTTAGACCCAAGAGTAATTAGCAGTCTTGGCGAGGAAGAAATTGTTTTTACAAACTATGATGTCGAACAAATTAAAAAAATTCTAGAAGAGAGAATAAAAGATGCCTTTATTCCAAACTCAGTAGAAGAACCTGCCCTAAATCTATGTGCTGCGTTAGCAGGTGGAGAACATGGGGATGCAAGAAGAGCCATTGATCTGATCAGGGTAGCAGGAGAACTTGCTGAAAGACAACAATCAGATAAAGTGACAAAAGAGCATGTTAGGGAAGCATCTCAAAAAATTGAGGAAAATAAAGAAGAAACCTCACTAAAATCATATCCCCTTCATGAAAAACTAGTAATTCTTGCAATAATGAAGGCTGCCGGCTCGTCTACGGGAGAAATTTATTCATCATACAAGGCTTTATGCAAAACCGTGGGTAGGGATGAACTAACCCAGAGAAGAATTACTCAAATGCTTAGTGAGATAGAGCTATCGGGAATCATCACTGGAAGGTTGGTCCATCAAGGAATTCATGGAAGAACCAAAAAATACAAACTTACAATTGCACCAGAGATGGTAAAAAAAACATTCAAAGATGATTTAACTTTGCAAGATATTATCTAGGTTGGAATTATAATTCTCATGAAACACTTGAAATGTTTTCAAATTTACCATCAAGGCAATACCCGGATTGGGTGTCATTCCAACACTTGCTTGAAATGGAGTTTGCCTTTGCCACGAACCTGAATTTATCAATAAAATGCCTTTGTACATATCCAATTGTGCCCTATGTACATGACCTACATGAAATATGTCAGGAATTTCATCAATTACCATAAGATCCTCCATCTCTGGTGCAATTGGTGTCTGGCTGCCATATATCGGACTAAGATGCCTTGCCTTCAGGAGATGTTTCATCACATTAGCCGGATTATCGTAACTCAGACCAGGTGTGGTCTTTACAATATCATCTATACTTTGACCATGAAACATCAAAACTTTAACCCCATTTAGAGAGATCATGGTAGGATTTCCAACCATGAAAACGTTCTCTCGTTCCCATAAACCATTATTGTATTTTTTTGGGATTGCAGGCTGTGGCAATGCTCTTCGTCCAGGATCATGGTTTCCAGGCATGATGAATATTTTCACATGTTTTGGAATTTTATCCAATAATTCCTCCAGCCTGCGTAATTGCTCTTCTAATGTCTGAAAGACCAACTCCTTGTCTTGATTAGGGTAGATTCCTACTCCATCTACAACATCCCCCCCAATCAATACGAACCTGACCTTTCTGGCAGTGGGATCAGGACTTGAAATCCAACTAACAAATTCTGAAAACTCTTTTTCCATAAAGTACTTGCTACCGATATGAAGATCTGAAAGAAATACAGCAAAAGTCTCAGTTTCAGATCTATTAATGGCCTGTTCTGGAATATCAGGCAAAATAAGATCTTTGATAATAAATCCCGAATTTTTACCCATGCTTATTCTAGCCATTACAAACTGATCACTTAGTAGAGAACCTGCAACCTTCTGTAATTCGCTGTCAAACACTATGCCTTCAAAAGTTCCCGAAGGATCCTCTAAAACTAATTTCACAATATTTCTTTCAGTATTTCTTGTTGTGACTAAACCACAAACATACATGTCATCTTCAGTTTTTACTGATTTTACTGATGCAATAGACTTTAACATTCTGGACTCAGGCCTGTCAAAAATGATTCTTTTAAGCTTGTTAAAACGACTAGAAAACAACGCGTTGTACCCCTTTACCCCTTCACCAGTCGTGATTTTTGATGTCGGATCCGACAGTATTCTGTGCTCACTTTTTAAATTCAAATCTTCTTTTATTCCCAAATAAGTTTCCAAATCATCTTGATTGATCAGGAACAATTTTTGCCTAGTCTTTTCCCGAACAATTTCCTTGATGATCTTCTCTAGTTTTTTAACATCTATGTTTTCTAGAATTTTAAAGGCATCTGGATGAATCTGAAATCCCTTATTCAAGGCATAATTCAAAGCAAATGTTAATTCCTTTTTCAACATGGAGGAATATTTTCTGGTTTAATTAAATCTGTGTCCAAACGAAGCCTCAAATATCATACAAAGCAAAGGCTAGCATGTTAAAAATGAGACTTATTCTTTTCTTTATTTTTATGGGCTTGTTCTCTCTTGCATATCAATTAGGCTCCATGTCGGATGTCTCTGATGAAGAGGCCAATGCATTCATGACTGAATTTGAGAAACTAGTAGAGAATATTGATGCAATTGGAATCTTTGTCCATAATACCACCATATCGCTACCCATGTTTATTCCTGGATTTGGCATTGCATGGGGCTTGTTCTCTGCATGGTCTACCGGTTTTGCATTCTCAGCAATTGTCACAATTGCTCCACAGTTAAGCGAAATACCACCACTTGCAATTCTTTATCTTTCCCCGTTTGGAATTATGGAGCTTTCTGCGTATTCCTTAGCAACATCTAGAAGCTATATTCTGATTAGGGCCATAAGCAAGAAATCAAGCTTGCTTCCACTTCTA
>PFFZ01000090.1:0-2644 GCA_002781805.1 Nitrosopumilales archaeon CG15_BIG_FIL_POST_REV_8_21_14_020_37_12 | reverse complement strand
TCTTCTTTTAGCTGGTGGGTTCTTGGAGGATTATATGATAAGATTGGCTGCAGATCAAGGATTCCAAATGCCGAGCATCTAATTTTGTAAAAAACCATGATTTGCCTATTGTGTCTAAAATAATTTAGTAGCAAATTATAAACCAAATCAGATGAAAACTCTAGTGTGAAGGCCATTATAGTAGGATTATTTGCATTATTTGCTGTTTTCTCAGTATTCTCATTTTCACCTGCTTTTGGCGAAATCACACCAAACAACGCATTCATCTTAGAAGGCTCTGGATTTGCCGTAACTGAAGAAACCATCAACACATCTGAAATTGACATAGCAATTTCTACTCAACGACAAACTGGAAGTACCATTCAATCAACAGTTGAAGATGGATTTGTTACAATAAATGATTTAGACTTTCTTACTACTGCGTTACAGGCTACATTTTTGAGGGAAGGAAAATACATTAGAATCAGTGGAAATGTTGAAAGTGATTCTGGCGAAGAAGCATCACTGCGATTCTTTGGCAGATTAGTTGAGGAAAGCAAGTCTGCCTCGATATATGGATTTACTGGAAGAATTACAAATGGAGACGATTCGTACAAAATAATCTACACTGTAAAACTTTCAGCTTTGTCAAAAATAGTTCCCACTACTGAATCTAAAACAACAAACGAGCAATTAACCATCCGTATCCTTAAGGGTTCATCAAACCAAGGTATTGGTAACTACATAGATACAAGTTCCAGCAGGTATTTTTCCCAAGACAGAATTACAATTAAACCGGGAACCACAATTACTATTGTAAATGATGATGTCGTATCACATAGCATTAAAAGCGGTTCAGAAAATTATGGGGATCGCTATAATCGATATACAGCAGATGGCCGAATTTCCACCGGAGAAATCTTACCTGGAAAGTCAACTACAATAACATTTGATAATGCAGGATTCTACAGACTATATGATCCTGACTATGACTGGATGGGCATTGTAGCATATGTATTTCCAAACACAGACAGCATAGTACTTGGTCAAGGGAAAACAGGCAATTAGGTTTTCCATTGCCACTTGTAGTTCATATACGAATCCAAGATATGTTGATTGAAAACCATCACTGATAAATCTGAAAACTCTTTTCCTTCCAAATCCTTTACGCTTCCAACAAAGCTAGTTTCATTCTCAGTTGTTATAGCTTCATAGACATACACTTGAATATTCTCAGTGTCAAATCCATTCTTTCTAAGATAAATTGCAATCTCTGATGGCATAAAGTGCTTGTCTGGTTGTTTTGGCCATGGCCTAGGAATCAATACTACACTAAAACCGTCAATTAACGCCTTTTGTAATTCTAATTTCTTTTCTTCAATTGATGTCGTAACATGCATTGTAATTACTTTGGATTTGTCTAATGGAACCTTGGATTTAGCAGCGGCGACCTGAATTGAACTGATACCTGGAACTATTTCCACTCCTCCAAAAATCTCAATGAGTCTATCTACAACCTCGGATTCGGAAAAATTCACATCGCCAGTAAATGGTATTACTAGACTCCTCTCACCTATTTCAGGCAAAATTTTCTGGTAAGATTCCTCCTGATTATTCATTGTAACTTCATAAACTTCTTTTCCTTCCAGCAAATGTTCAATTGTTTTAAGAGTATACTTGTATCCAATTATAATGTCACAATTCTGAATAATATCTTTGACAATTTCAGTTACATATTTCGGTGATCCAGGACCTACACCTACAGCATAAATTTTTCCCAATTTTACTCTGTAAATTTCTGTCTTCCTTTAATATATTGCACAAAAGGCTCCCAATCTACCTTCATGTATTTAGTTGGTTCTTTGGCCGGATACTTTACCCAATCCTGAGCAATTGAATATTGGAACTTTTCTTTTTTTCCACCCTTTTCATATTCTATATTCAAAACACTTCCCCACGTTTTTTCTTCATGGGAAATGTTTGTAATGTCATCAAATGAAACTTCGATATTTTTTTCATTCTGTAAATCCTCCATGAGGTTTGTTTCATCATATCCGTCGTGAATTATCATTGTGTTTTTTGATTTTATGAAATTTAATACCTGTCTTTGGGTTATTGCCTGCCACCACTTTATTTTTGCCTCAGTTTTGTGAATGAATATTAGATGTCTGTCAGTCAAAACTAACATGCCTTCTTTTCCTCCAATTGAAAAGATTTTTTTTGACTCTCTCCAGACAGAAACTAAATGTGCCTGAATTTTTTCATCAGGTTGCATGATCAATTAATCATAAAGACTTGTTAAAAAGTATACAATTGGCTTTTAAGTGAGGCATATGAGGGGAATTTATTGAAAAAAACTCTTATGATTTTTGTACTATTGTTACTTTCAATTGGATTTACTAGTTACTCGTTTGCTCAAGTTGATGATAAACTTGTAGTGCTTCATACTAATCTTGGAAATATAACAATTGAATTTTTCCCACAAGATGCTCCAAACCATGTTACTAATTTTATTAAATTAGCTGAAAGTGGATTTTACGATGGAACACTGTTTCATAGAATAATTCCAAACTTTATGATTCAGGGAGGGGATCCAAATACAAAAAACTCTGAAGAAAGCACATGGGGAACAGGAGGACCGGGTGAATTTCTTGATGCAGAATTC
>PFFZ01000075.1 GCA_002781805.1 Nitrosopumilales archaeon CG15_BIG_FIL_POST_REV_8_21_14_020_37_12 | reverse complement strand
TACAACAACGAGGCAAGCTACAAAAAATGGTTTGATGATAATTATCCAGAGTATTCATCAATATACGAGGCAGTGGGACTAGATGAGCCAAAGACGCCAGAGGTAAAAGAACTAGAGTTTGGTGAGTGCGGAACTGGAACAAAGCTGGTTGATGGAAAATGTACCATCATAGAGAAACCAAAGGAAGGCGGAGGATGCCTGATTGCTACTGCAACATATGGTTCAGAAATGGCACCACAGGTGCAATCCCTAAGGGAGATTAGAGATAACAAAGTAATGACGACTGAATCGGGAGCTGTATTTATGTCGGGATTCAACGAGTTTTACTATTCATTTTCACCATACGTGGCAGACTATGAAAGAGAAAATCCAGTATTCAAAGAGATTGTAAAGGCAGGAATCACACCAATGCTGTCAAGTTTGTCTGTAATGTCATTAGCAGACACAGAACAAGAGATTGTAGGATATGGAATTATAGTTATTTTGATGAATCTTGGAATGTATGTTGGAGCACCTGCAATGATGGTTTATGGGGCCAACAGGATAAGAAAGGTTAGGTTTTAATCATAATACATGTACTACCGCTTTATGGGCAAGCTGAGTAGAAACCTTAGGATTTGCGGAGAGTGTGGAATTGCATATACCTCAGTGAGTTTTACAAAGTATATTGACGCATGTCCTATTTGTAATTCCAGAAGATACGAGGCTGTTCCCATTAAAACTGAAGGGGATTAGTTTTTCAACATAGATTTTTTAATGCAACTAACTAGTTGAGTTTAATGTCTGAAGATCCTGAGATTGAAAAGATCAAGCAACGAAAATTAGAAGAGATGCTAAGGCAGCAAGATCAGCCAAAAATTCCGTCAGGAATAATAGATCTTGATGGGACCAACTTTGATCAAGTTGTATCATCTGATAATCCAACACTTGTGGATTTTTGGGCAGAGTGGTGCGGACCATGTAAAATGATGCATCCAGTATTTGAGAGTCTCTCAAGGCAATACAGCAATGTCAGATTTGCAAGAGTCAACGTAGATCTTAACCAAAACATTGCAATGAGATTTGGCGTTCAGTCAATCCCCACATTCATCATGTTCAAGTCAGGACGGATCGTAGACAAAATGATGGGGGCAGTAGGTGCACCAGGAATACACATGATATGCAAAAAACATTCCCAGTAAGATAAAACAGATAAGTGATTTTACGACAAATTTGACATCATATGACTAGTAGGCATATGAAGCATCTTTTTCTCTTTGAATTTCTACAATTTTGTTTAGAACTTGTTGCTCATCGGGGCTAAGTTTGTGCATGTATTTTTTGAGTATTTGTTTTGCCTCATGTGAATGTGGCAGAGTATAATATACTTCATCCTCAAAGATTTGTCTTCCTATTGTTACATCCTGGACAGAGCATGCTACTTCTTGTCCCTGCTTTGCAGAGGTTACTGTTTTGCCTTCATGTTGTAATTGATGGATCACTCCAACCTTTCTTCCATCCTTATTCATAAATGGAATTTTATGTTTTAGTGTGCCAACATCAACTCTAATGCCAAATACTGCAGGATTGTTGTTTCTGAAAACATATCCTTTCAAGAAAGTGAATTTTGAGATGGGAGTAAACTCTGCAAATACGGCGTCTTCCTCGTGAGCTGTGTCCTCTTCGACCCAGGCGTTATAGTTGTCAATTAGACTGTAGATCACTCTATCCTCAAAAAGTCGTATGTGGCTAGATTCAGACTCTTCTTTTGCATCAGGAAGAATCTTTACGTTAAACGCCAAGACAACACCAAGGTGTCTGTTTTTTTCCTTGATTGCCTTTGCCTCCATGATATCATGTCTGTTTACAGGTCCAATGTCGGCCTTTGCAACTGGGACTTGTGAGCGTCTTAACATTTCAACTATTGCCTCAAGGGAACCAATGGTGTCACATTTTAGGACAATTCCGTTTGTTTCAGTATCGATAAATACAGATTTCATCTCTGACTCGATCAGTTTTGTATATTTCTCAATATCAGATGCATTGGATGCAATGTATAAGGTACTTCCAGGCAATACTCCCTCCAAATCAGGCGAGGCAATTTTCAAGCCTGCTGCTGCATCTACTTTGTCAACGGGCTTGAATTTGTCTCTTGGATCTCTCATCTCATCAAGTGGTTTGGGCAACAGAACTGCTTTTGGTTTTATCACAATTACAGAATCTCTTTTTGCAACTACAATGCTGTCGCCTTTCTTAATAGAGCCATCAATTAGAATGATGTTTGCAGTCTGCCCAAGACCCACTTCATCATTTACTTCAAGTACGATTCCACGTGGATCCTTTTGTTCCTGGTTGAGTCTTTTTTGCAGATATTGTTGAGTCAAGCCGACAAGCACAGCTAAAAGTTCTGGTATACCAACACCAGATCGCGCAGAGATTGGAACAATTGCAATTTCCTGCTTGAAATCTTTTACTCGATAAAATGCCTCAGACTGATATCCAAGGATTGAAAGTGTACCTACAACATCATAGATCTTCTGATCAAGATCTGCCTGAATTGATGCATCCTGTTCCTTTATTGCCTTTGAAATAAAGGTAGTTTCGGATTTTCGCCATCCAGAAATCTGATCACATTTGTTTAATGCAACAACAAACGGAACTTTTCTGCTCTGCAAAATCTTTAAGCTTTCGTTTGTCTGGGGTTGAAAACCACGATTGACATCAACGACAAGAATTGCAATGTCAGCTGCTGAGCCGCCACGGGCTCTAAGATTAGTAAACACTTCGTGTCCAGGCGTATCAATTACTAGAATTCCAGGTACCTGATTTTCAGACTCTTCTAATTTTTTGTACAACGGACCGCATATCTTCTTGATAGTATCCGTAGGAAGAAAACTTGCGCCAATGTGCTGGGTAATTCCACCAGCTTCCCTGCCTTGAACGCCGGTACCTCTAATTCTATCTAGAAGAGATGTCTTACCAGAGTCTACGTGACCTAAAACTGCCACAATGGGCTGACGAATCTGCAAACCAGATCACTCAAATGCTACCCTCGATTCGTGTTCAAAACTTTCCTGTGAATCAGATGCATGAATGATATTTTCACTAAAGCCCAAACCAAAGTCGCCCCGAATTGAGCCAGGTGTGGCTTCAAATGATTTTGTTGCGCCTATCATGATTCTTGTTGTAGCAATTGCATTATTTCCTTCAATGATTGCGGCAACGACTGGTCCTGATGTGATAAACGATGTCAGCTCGCCAAAAAACGGTTTGTCTTTGTGAACACCGTAAAAATTTTCTGCTTGTGCCTGAGTAAATGTAAACATCTTTAATTTCAAAATTTTGAATCCCTTTCTCTCAAATCTCGAAATTACTTCGCCAATAAGATTTCTAGCTACTGCATCAGGCTTTACGATGAATAATGATTGTTCAGTCAATTCTACTTCTTTTTAATTCCGCCTTTAACGTATTTTTTGGTCCACTTTAGTTTTCTTGGATCACGTTTTAGGTCAAGTGCGTTTTTCTTGCATTTTGCTGAGCAGAACCACAATACAGTCCCATCATTTTTTGCAAGCATTGTACCAGACCCTTTGGCAACAGGTCTGTCACAGAAATT
This sequence comes from Nitrosopumilales archaeon CG15_BIG_FIL_POST_REV_8_21_14_020_37_12, assembly GCA_002781805.1. Taxonomy (GTDB): domain Archaea; phylum Thermoproteota; class Nitrososphaeria; order Nitrososphaerales; family Nitrosopumilaceae; genus HKST03. The sequence goes on along the minus strand of PFFZ01000075.1, from coordinate 1,954 downwards.
ACACGGTTTAACTAAAAGACTCATCTCAAATCACCTAATGAATTTTCTTTGCTTCTCTTTCTGTTTCTCTCAGCATCAGAATTTCCCCTAATCTGATAGAACCTTTTACGTTTCTTGTGAGAATTCTGCCTTTATCCTTGCCAGAAAGAACTTTGACTCTAACTTGAATAACTTCACCAGCAATGCCTGTTCTGCCTACAATTTGAATAACTTCAGATTGAATTACTTCTTCAGATGTAGTGCTCATTGACTAGTCTTTCCACCTTTAATTTTAGCAATTGATGAGACAACTTGGTCCACAATATGTTGTGCATCACCAGCATCCAAAATCGCTGCAGCGGCAGAAGTAATGTCAATGCCCAAAGATTTTCCTAGTTCTTGTTTGCTTGGAACAAACGCATAAGCTGCTCCTTGTTCTTCACATAAAATTGGAAGATGTGCAACTACCTCTGGCGGCTCAACATCTTCGGCAATAACTATCAATTTGCTTGTTCCACGTTCAATTGCCTTTGTGGCTTCGTTAGTTCCTTTCTTTACCTTACCACTGGTAGATGCTACTCTGACAGCCTCTAGTATCGGATTAACGAGGTCTTCTGGCGTTTCAAATTTAACATAATATGCTTTTCCCATATTTCGTCACCCTTAGGGTTCATTCTCCATTCTCATCATCCACGCGATTGGTTTTAAAAGTGTTATCTGGAAATGACGGACTTTGCTTTTTCTGTAAATTCCGACATTAGTGAATCAAGTTTTGCTTCACTTTCAGCTTCGGCATAGATTCTGATGATTGGTTCGGTTCCACTTGGTCTTATCATAACCCAGTTTTTAAGGTCCAAGTGGATTTTGATACCGTCAGTAGTATCCGAATTTGGATACTCTTCTTTTAGTTTGTCAATGAGTATCCTTGCATCTTCTTCAGAACATGTTATTTTATCTTTAGTAGTAAAAGACGGAGGTAATTCGGAAATTTCTTCAGTTAGTTTTCTTTGAGAAGTGGCCAAGAAATCCAACATTAGTGCAAGAGTCATACATCCATCTCTTACCTGATTATGCTTACCGTACATGAATCCGCCGTTTTCTTCAAATCCAATCAGTGCATTTGTTGGCACCATCTTGCGCGATACTTCGACACTGCCAACCTTAGTTCGAAGGACCTTTGAGTCAAACTTGTTTGCAATAACCTCAATGCTTGAGCCAGAATTAAGACACGTGACAACAAGGGATCCTGGATTCTGTTTCAGAATATGTTTTGTCAATAAAAGTGCTGATTTATCACCTGTAAGGATACTACCACTGTTATCACAGAAAATACTTCTATCACCATCTCCATCAAATGCAATTCCAAGATCAGCGTTGTTTTTTATCACACCATCAGACAAAGCAGAAAGATTTTGTGGTGTGGGTTCTGAACCACGTCCCGGGAATTTCCCATCTATTGTTTCATTAATCAAAACCACGTCACATCCTAGATTCTTGCATAGTATGGGAGCAGATACAGATTGGACACCGTTTCCTAGATCCAATACAACCTTGAATTTTTTTGATTTTATATTTTTAGAATCAATATGTGAAATGATCCCATCAATGTATGTTTGATTTGCACGAATTTCAACACCTGTAATTCCCCATTTTGATGGATTGTCAATCCACTTCTTCTCAATGTAAATATCTTCAATTACGAGTTCGTCTTGGCGCGAAATTTCAACTCCATCTCTTGCTGCAGGTTTGATTCCATTGTACTGTGGAGGGTTGTGAGAGGCAGTGATCATTATTCCACCAGAATATCCCAACGTCTTTACAGCATATTCAAGACATGGTGTGGGAACAAGTCCTGCATTGTTACAATCAAGTCCAGCAGAATTTAGCGTAGCAGAAACAATTTTTGCAATGACTGGACTTGAATCTCGTCCATCATAGCCAATTAAAATTGGACCTTCTTTGAAATATGTTGCAA
>PFFZ01000005.1:4841-5261 GCA_002781805.1 Nitrosopumilales archaeon CG15_BIG_FIL_POST_REV_8_21_14_020_37_12 | reverse complement strand
TCCATGACACAGACGCTCAATGGTCTAATGATGGACTCCCTGGCAGGAGACTCATTTAGCATGGAGACTGGCGCTTCAAGCGAGGAAACAGAAAGAATCCTTCAAGAAGCATCTGCAGTAGCAGAGCAACAGATTGGAGACAAATTCCCATCTGTACCAACATCCACTGGACTATCGTCCCAATCCTCTACTTCTACATATTAGATACTTGGAACGAAGTCTATCTTTTTGTTTTCTATGCTCAAATTTTTTCTTTAAATTTAAATTTCATTAATAAAATTGATTTTAAATATAGATAATTACACTGTACATGATTGGTTTATTTCTCAACTTTGGGGCTTTGAGATTACTTCAAATAGCAGATAGAAAACACTTGCAAATGTAAATATGAGAATTATACTCTTGTCTGTATTATTTGCC
>PFFZ01000005.1:0-4734 GCA_002781805.1 Nitrosopumilales archaeon CG15_BIG_FIL_POST_REV_8_21_14_020_37_12 | reverse complement strand
ACCGCGGAAAACTTTCTTGATGCTCTGCAAAAAACTGAGACAATAAAAGTTCCCTCAAAACTTGAACGATCCATCCTTGATGAGGCTGCCATGAACCTGTTTCAGCTGGGCGATTACTCTTATGGTGGGTTTGGCTCTGCTCCGAAATTCCCAAATGCCGCAAATGTCTCTTTTTTGTTTCGCTATGCAAAACTTTCAGGCCTCTCCAAGTTCAATGAATTTGCACTCAAAACTCTCAGCAAGATGGCCAAGGGTGGTATATTTGATCAAATCGGGGGCGGGTTTCACAGGTACTCTACTGACGCCAAATGGCTCGTACCTCATTTTGAAAAGATGCTTTACGACAACGCACTGATACCTGTGAACTATGCCGAGGCCTATCAAATTACCAAGGATGAATTTTACCTGGACGTTCTCAAAAAAACACTGGATTTTGTTTTGCGCGACATGACTTCAAGCGAGGGCGGGTTTTACTCTGCATATGACGCGGACTCTGAGGGAGTAGAAGGAAAATTCTATGTGTGGAAAAAAAGCGAGATAAAGCAAATTCTATCTGATGACACTGAACTGTTCTGCCTGTTTTATGATGTTACTGATGGTGGAAACTGGGAGGGAAACAACATCCTGTGTAACAATCTTCCAATCTCCTCTGTCGCATTTAATTTTGGCATGAATGAGGCAAAAGTCAGGGACATTTTAGACTCGTGTGGGAAAAAATTACTTGCAGAGCGCTACAAGAGGATTCCTCCCGGCCTGGATGACAAAATTCTGACCTCGTGGAACTCGCTTATGATAACTGCATTTGCAAAAGGTTACCGTGTAACTGGTGACCAGAGGTATCTTGATGCTGCGGCAAACTGCGTCTCCTTTATAGAAAAGAATCTCTTGTCTGGCGATAAACTGCTGCGAACCTACAAGAACAAAATTGCCAAAATAGACGGTTATCTGGAGGACTATTCGTATTTTGTAAACGCCTTGCTTGATGTCTTTGAGATCAAACCTGATCCAAAATACCTGCATTTGGCAGAAAGGCTTGGCCAGTATTTGGTTGATCATTTCTGGGATGACGCCAACAGCAGCTTCTACATGACTTCTGACAATCATGAAAAATTAATTGTCAGGCCAAAGAGCAACTATGATCTCTCCGTGCCTTCGGGCAACTCAGTATCTGCCTTTGCACTGCTGCGCCTGTACCATCTCACCCAAAAGAATCTGTTCCTTGAGGTATCTGCCAAAATAATGGAATCGCAGGCGCAGATGGCAGCAGAGAACCCGTTTGGATTTGGATACCTCCTAAACACAATCTACACGTATCTGCAAAAGCCTGTTGAGATCACCATAATCAATGACGAAAACTCGCAAATCTGCAACTTGCTATACATGAAATTCCTGCCTGAGGCACTGATGGTCACTATCAAAAACAAGTCACAACTTGACGGTCTGTCACAAGTCCCGTTTTTTGCAGGAAAGAATTTTGAAGACAAGACATCTGTTTTTGTCTGCAAGGATTTTGTCTGCTCGTTGCCACTGCATACTGCTGATCAAGTCGAGTCTAGCCTCTAGATTTTAGGTTGATCTCAATGGTGCTGCCGACCTGAGGCCTTCCCATGTTGGCATACCTTGATTTTGGCATTGCAATTGTGATCTGAGTTTGTTGGTATGACTTGATGTTGATTGTCGGCTGCGCTTGCAAAATTGCCTCTAGCAACGGCATTACCTGCTCCTTTGTCTCCTCGTCTAGCCTCTTTGAGACGTTGTCTATGATCATCTGCTTTTGAGAGATTGGCTCAGTTGAAACGTTTTCCACAAGCGTCAGTTGAACTATCTGCCCGTTATCGACAAGCTGAGTGATCTTGAATTCATTTGTGTCTGACAATGGTTTGGTGATCTGGCTTTGCTGATTTATCTTTATTGTATGGCAAAATACAACGCTATTACTGCAGTGACAACAGCTGATGCCACACCAAGACCAAATATTATCTTGCTTCCGTCCACCTTCATAACCATGCTGGTCTGAAATTAAATTAAACTGTACTGCTGGCCGGCATTCTGCCACTGATGATTCATTCGTAATTGTTTTAATACAAAATGGCCTAGCATTGGCATCGCAACAATGCCATCACATTTACGGTGCTGCGATAATTCGACCGTGCCCTACGAAGAGTCCGGGAGAGTGTCTTTTGACACTCTCCTATAGTTTTACTTGGTCTTTTTCCTGCTTTGGTGATTCTAGAATGGATTTTTTGATCAATGCCGCACGGCCTTTGACAATCTTGTTAAACTCCCTAATGTCTTCTAATCCCGGGACCAGTTGCTGATTTTGATATGCCTGCAAAAACCCAGAATAGACACACCCCGTAATTATCCCAAATGCAGTGTCTGCCACCGATTCTATCTCTGGGACAAAATTTTCTGCGATTTGTTTGTAAGACTCTGATTCGCTAATGTAATAATCAATCAAACTGTCTATGAATTCCTTGTTTTCTTTTGAGATTGCCATGTTTTTTTCACTCTTGCTTATTATTTAATTTCATCAGTAACCTGTTTATTTATTCATGTTCTACGCGTAACTGATGTGGAAACTGGACTTGGAAGACGGGTTCTTTAGGATATATGATTCTAAAAAAATGGTGGCCGGTTATTTTGATCCTGACTATGGGGACATACACCCAAAAGAAAACTCTGCAGAAATCATCTCTGTCATGCTAAAAAACCATGACAAGATACCCGGCGGGTTTCTCATGGTGCCGCTTGTAAAGTTTGGCCTGTTTGATACTGACCTGAACATAAGCCTCGCTGAATTGGAGTCCAATATTGACAGGGTAAAAGCACACCTTGCCAAATGGAATGATTTTGTCTCCCAGATAAACGGCCACACCAATTTTGTCGGAATCTCACATACTGATCAAGACATGCTTACAATCACATTTCCAGTAAAGTTCTCCAAACCCACGCCCTTGGACAAAAATGAAATCATTAAAGCGATTGAACCTACTTTGGACCTGTTGCAGAAATCAGGTTTGCTGTGATCCTGCCAGACAACCTTGTTACCCCGATGTATGCTGACAAAGATCCACCAAGCAAGACAAGCGAACTGACTGGAAACTCTGGCACCGCTGCATACTCCTCTGACTCTGCTACCAGCGAGTAATCCTCAATGTCAGTTGTCTGCATCTTGTCTGGCACCGTAAGGAGGAAAAATGCCTGCTCGTCTGTGCCGAGATAGTCTGGCTCAGGATGAACCCGTGACACTGCTGCAACGTTGCCTTCCTTGTCATACAGTGTGGCAATGACTGCAACTGTGTTTGCCGTAATGTCGCCGTTGTTTGCTACCGTCCCTGTAATCATCAGGTTGTTGAGCTGGTCTCTTGACATCTTTGATGATGTGATGTCTATCTCCTGGCTTTTTGGCACACTTACCTTGTAGCTGACATCCAGGGAGTATGTTTTTACCTTCTTTGATTCAGAGTCTGTAAGAATAAAGTCAAACGGCCCTTTCATTGTAGGCATTACCGTGTTTACCAGCGACGCTGTCTCCTTTATGCCAATGACATGGTTGTCTGCATCGTACAAAGTTGCATGAATGCTGATCTGACTTAGCGGGGCACTGAGGTTGTTTTGAATCTCACCCACAATGTGCAATGACCCGTCATCTCCGATGTATCTCTGATCATTTTGAATAAGCACATCTGCAAATGCCCATGGTGCAAACCCCGTCATGGCAAAGACAATTGCAAAAATAACCCTCATGACATTATATCTAGCATATATCTAAAGAAGTTTGCCATATTATGGGAGGTGTTCTTCCTTCCACTTTTCTGCTTCGTTTATGCAGTTAAACCAACTCACTTCTATCTCGTCTGAGTCAAACTCACCAGACTCATTTCTAAATTCCTCGTCACACTCTTTTTTCATATTCTCTGATAGTTGAATGACTCTCTGTGTCATGCTTTTTTCTGGCGCCTGGAACTTTTTTGACTCGTCATAGTTTTGCACACCTGTCTTGGCTGAATAAAACTCCACCAGTCCCCGCATCTCGTACTCTAATGACTCTTGCAGCTGGGCATCTGATCTTATTTTTGCTGCCTTGTCTCCGTTTTTCATCCACTCTACAAAGTAATAGTCGCTCTCCAGCTGCATCTCTGATGAGATCTTTAGCAGTTCCACTGAGCTTTTGAAAATCTCGGGAGGCTCCAGTTGGTCATACTTTGCAATGACCTCTCTGAACTTTCTCAGATGTTCCTCATAATATTCCAGCAGCTCATCTTTTGTCATGTCCCCTTCCTCCCATCTTGTCTTTTCAGAGTAGAATTTTGTCTGTAGCTGCTTTACCTCGTCTTGAATCTGCTCTAGTTCTATGCCAAACCTTAGCCCTTTTTGCTTGGTCTGCTCGAGGTTGTAATTGTATGCTATGATTGCAGATACTATGATAACTGCAATTGCCACTATGACGATGTTTTGCTTTTTATTTTTTTTCAAAACTAATCTGTGTACTCGCCTTCGGCATCTAACTTTAGCTCGATTGTCATTACTGTCCCGCTTATGAAGGATTCATTTCTGATAGTCCTTACTCTTGCCACATCTAGATGGTATGGCCAAATCTCCACGACAATTGCTCCTACCTTGACGTTGTCTGGAGCGTCTGTTAATACAATGTCTTCTTTTTTTACACCGTGTAATTCTAACTGATGAACCGCATGTTCCACTAGTGGTTCGGGGTTGTTGTGGTTTATT